>CAMWVJ010000173.1 GCA_947177645.1 uncultured Desulfovibrio sp. | reverse complement strand
CCCCCCCCCCCCGCCCGCCCCCCCCCCGCCCCCGCCCCGCCGCCCGCCCCGCGCCCCGGCGCGTTCCCCCCGCCCGCCCGGCGCCCCGGCCCCCCCCCCCCCCCCCGGCGCGGCGGCGCGCGGACCCCGGCGCCCGTAAGGCGGGAGAAAAGCGCAGGCGCGCGGGCAAGCAGGATGAGCGCGTCCGCGTCGATGACGGCCGGGGGGCGTTCGGGAAGCGTCAGCAGCGCCGCGAGAAAGGCGGCGGCATCCTCGCCTCGGCCCATGCCCGGCCCCACGGCGAGCGCCGTGGCCCGGCCCAGCGCGGCGAGGAGGTTTTCGGGCAGCTCCCGGGGCCAGAGGGCGGCGCCTTCCGGGCCGAGGGCCACGGTCATGATCTCGGGCCAGCCGCTCTTGATGGCCGCAAGGGCGCTTGCCGGCGCGGCCGCGCTCACGAGGCCCGCGCCTGTGCGCAGGGCCGAAGCCGCCGCCAGGTGCCCAGCGCCGGAAAGGCCGGGGGCGCCGCCAATGACGAGCACATGCCCGAAGCTGTTTTTATAGTTTTCCGGCGCAGGCTCCGGGAGCGCGCCAAGGGCATGCCCGTCCAGCAGATAGTGGCGCACCGGCCGGCGCACCGGCGCCGGCATGCCGATGTCGCCCACGTGGAGCGCGCCCACCCAGGGGGCGGCATGCGGCAGCACGAGGCCCGGCTTGGCCGCGGCGAGGCTCACCGTGGCGTGGGCGCGTACGGCCACCGGGGAAGGGCGCCCGCTCACCGCATCAAGCCCGGAGGGGATGTCCACGGCGAGCACGAAACAGCCGGGGAGCCGCGCGGAAAGGGCGTTCACCTGCTCGATGGCGGCCTGCATGCCGGGCCTGAGCGTGCCGGAAAAGCCGGTGCCGAGCAGGCCGTCCACAAGGATGCGCGGCGGCGCGCCCCTGGCGGCGAGGGCGTCCGAGATGGCGGCGGGAAGTTCCGCGAGGGGCGCCGTGCGTACCCCGTTGGCGCGCGCGAGCGAGAGATGGAGGGCGCTCGCGCCGCCCACATCCGTGAGCGGCCGCGCGTGGAAGAGCAGGGGAAGTGCCCCGCGGTCGGCCAAAAGGCGGCCGATGCAGGCGGCGTCGCCGCCATTGTTGCCGCTGCCCATGAAGAGCCACACGGGCGCGCCCTTCACGTCCGGGCAGTGGCCGAGCAGCACGTCGAGGGCCACATGGCCGGCATTTTCCATGAGCATGGCCGGGGAAAGGCCGAGCGCCGCCGCGTCCGCGTCCCATTGCCGCATCTCTTCCGGGAGAGGTAGGGGAGGGAGCAGGGCGCAAAAGTCCGCAAGGGTGTCCATTAGGCCTCCAGCACCACCACGGCGATAGCGTGGGAGCGTTCGTGGCTAAGGGAAAGATGGGCCGCGCGCACGCCCAGTTGTTCGGCCCTTTGCCGGGCGTGCCCGTGAAAGACGAGGCCGGGCGCGCCCGTGGGGGCGGGCACCACTTCTATCTCACAGGGGCCGATACCGCCGGAAAAGCCCGTGCCGAGGGCCTTCACCGCCGCCTCCTTGGCGGCGAATCGGCCCGCCAGCAGGGAGAGGCGGGGCGCCTCGGGGAGCACGGCCAGCTCGCCGGGCGCGAGGAATTTTTCGAGGAAGCGACGCCCGAAGCGCGCATGCGCCCGTCGGATGCGCTCCAGCTCCGTCATGTCGATGCCCAGGCCCACGATCACCGGCCTCACCTCCCGTCCGCTTGCCCGCCGGGGAAAAATCGTCTATGAATGCCGGCTGTGGCAACGCATTCTGGCGTCATCCCGGCCGCGGCGTCAAGTCGGCCGGGCGCCCGGTGCGGGCCGCACGCCAGCAAGAACGCCAAGCGCGGGGAGAGCGAAAAATATGAAGTTGTGCATCGTCGGCACGGGTTATGTGGGCCTTGTGAGTGCCGCCTGCTTTGCGGAAATGGGGAATACCGTCACCTGCGTGGACGTGAACCCCAAGGTCGTGGACAAACTCAATTCCGGCTCCGTCCATATCTACGAGCCCGGGCTGGAGCCCATGGTGCGCCGCAGCCGCGCCGACGGGCGCCTCACCTTCACCACGAGCCTCGCGCAGGGCATCGCCGACGCCGACTGCGTCTTCATCTGCGTGGGCACGCCGCCGCTGCCTGACGGCTCCTGCGACCTGAGCTATGTGCGCCAGGTGGCGCGCGAGATCGGCGAGACCATGCAGAAAGACCTCGTGGTGGTGGACAAGTCCACGGTGCCCGTGGGCACGGCCGACATGGTGCGCGGCATCATCGAGGCGGAACTGAAGGCCCGCGGCGTTGACCTCAAGGTGGAGGTGGTCTCCAACCCCGAATTTTTGAAGGAAGGCGACGCCATCCCCGACTTCATGAAGCCCGACCGCGTGGTCATCGGCACGGAATCGCCCAAGGCTGCCGCGCTCATGCGCGAGCTCTACGCGCCCTTCGCGCGCACCCGCGACAAGATCATCGTCATGGCCGTGCGCAGCGCCGAGATGACCAAGTATGCCGCCAACTGCATGCTGGCGACCAAGATCTCCTTCATCAACGAGATCGCCACCATCTGCGAGCATGTGGGCGCGGACGTGCGCGACGTGCGCGTGGGCATCGGCTCCGACTCGCGCATCGGCTACCAGTTCATCTATCCGGGCGTGGGCTACGGCGGCTCCTGCTTCCCCAAGGATGTGAAAGCGCTCATCCAGACCGCCGAAGATTCCGGCGTGGACCCCATGCTCCTCAACGCGGTGGAGGCGGTGAACGCCCGCCAGAAGGGGCACATGGCGCATCGCATCATGGAATATTTCGCGCCGCAGGGGGGCGTGGGCGGCAAGACGCTGGCCCTCTGGGGCCTCGCCTTCAAGGCCAATACGGACGACATGCGCGAGGCCGCGGCCATCAGCATCGTGAACGCCCTCACCGACGCCGGCATGAAGGTGCGCGCCTTTGACCCGGTGGCGGCCGACAACGCGCGCCGCATCTTCGCCGACAACCCGCTGGTGGAGATCGTGGACGACCAGTACGCCGCCTGCGACGGTGCCCAAGCGCTGCTCGTGGTGACGGAGTGGAACCAGTTCCGCAACCCGGATTTTGCGCGCATCAAGTCGCTTTTGAGCGCGCCCATCCTCTTTGACGGCCGCAACCTCTATTCGCCGCAGGCCATGGCCGACCGGGGCTTCGCCTATTTCTGCATCGGCCGCGCGCCCGAGGCCTAAGCCCTGTCAGAGGCGGCCGAAGGCCCGCCACCAGGCGAGCACAGGCAGCAAAATGGCCAGCGTTGCCCACAGCCACTGGGGCAGCGTTGGCCATTTCCGTTTTTGGGAGAGGCCCTCCTCCATCCCCAGCACGAGCCCGGCGCAGAGGCCGGCCACATGCGCGAGATTGTCGGTGCGCTCGCCCTCGGTGCCCAGCATGGCAAGCAGCGCCGCGCCGGCGGCCACGGGCAGCAGCATCTCGCGCCGGCCCGCGCCGCGCAGGGCCATGAGCCCCGAGAGCGCGCCGATACAGGCGAAAAGCGCGGTGGAAAAGCCGATGCTTTCCACCGGCTGGCGCCTGAGGAGGACGGCCAGGCAATTGCCCGCGATGCCCCCGGCCATGGTGAGCCACAGGGCGCGCCCGAGTCCGGCACTGCGCGCGAGGAGCGCCAAAAAGAGCGCTCCGAAGGCGAGATTGCCGCAGAGGTGGGCGGCATCCGCATGCAGGGTGAGGGCCGTGACCGTGCGGTACCATTCGCCGTGGAACCGCACCTGAAGGGTGTCCAGCGCGCCGGCCGAGAGCCAGAGCCGCGGCGGCGGGAGTTCCGCAGGGGCAGGCCACCAGCCCACGCGCATGCCGTGCCAGACGAGCAGCGGCAAAAGAAAGCAGCCCGCGAGTTTCCAGCCCTGATGAACGGGGAGGGGCGGCGCCGGGGGGCGGCGGCGCTCGGCGTCAAAATCCGTGAGTTCCCGCAGGGCCGCGCTTTCCAGAAGCGGCGGCACATAGAGATATTCCCTGCCGCCGAACTGGGAAAGCCGGTGCGGGATGCCGCAGGCACTGAGCACGAGGCGCCAGTCGCGCCGCTGGCGATAGCTCGTGAAGCCGTGGGCGCCCGTGATATTGCGCCAAAA
>CAMWVJ010000172.1 GCA_947177645.1 uncultured Desulfovibrio sp. | reverse complement strand
CGGCATCCCGGGAAGCGTGGGCGGCGCGGTGGCCATGAACGCGGGCTCCTTCGGCGTGGAGACCTGCGCCCGCGTGGAGCGGCTGGTGCTCGCCGCAGGGGGCCGAATCATGGAGGCCGATGCCTCCTCCCTCAAGCCGGCGTACCGAAACCTCGCCATCATGGATGCGGACGGCGAAGAAATACGTGATTTTCTTGTGCTGGAAGCCATATTTGGCTTGACCCGCGCCACAAAGGATGGCATTGCTAAACGCATGCGTCTCAACTTTTTTGAGAAAAAGTCTAAACAGCCCGTAACCGCCTGGAGCGCGGGCTGCGCCTTCAAGAATCCCGCGCCCAGCGTGGCCGCCGGCAAGCTCCTGGAAGAGGCGGGTTTTCGCGGGCGAAGGTTGGGGGGCATGGCTTTTTCGCCCATGCACGCGAATTTTCTGGTGCATGAGGGCGGGGGCAGCGCTCACGCGGCGCTGACGCTCCTTGCCGAGGCGCGGGAGGCGGTGCGCCGGCGCTTCGGCCACGAGCTTGTGCCGGAGGTCAGGATAGTCCCGTGCCGTCTGCGTTGAGGCGCAGCGGCCGCAAGTCCCGCAATGCCTATACGGCGCCCAAGGAGGCGCGCTTTGCGGGCCTTGGCCGGTTGTTTTCCTTCCTGCGGCGCCCCCCCGACAGCAGCGCCGACGGCCCTCAGAGAGGCGCCTCGCAGGCGCGCCGGATAGGGGGCATCACCTGGCGGACGCTCGTGGCGGGCATCCTCATCCTGCTGGCGGCGGGCGTGACCCTGGCCGGGATATGCGCGGTCTCGCTCTGGCTCTACGGCAAGGCGCTGACCAGTGAATTTTTCGCCACCAGGCATGTGGACGTGGCGGGCAATGTGCGGCTTTCGCGCGAGATGGTGCTCCAGTACGGGGGCATCGGCGAGGGGGACAACAGCCTGGCGGTGAGCATCGCCGAAGTGGAGCGCAACCTGCGCGACACCCCCTGGGTGGAGGAGGCTTCGGTCAAGCGGCTCTTGCCGGACAGGTTCGTCATCAAGCTCAAGGAGCGGATGCCCTCGTTCTGGGTGCACAAGGACGGCGTGCTGTATTACGCCAACGAGCGCGGCGGCATCATCGCCCCGGTGGAGAGCAGGAATTTTCTCTCCCTGCCGACCCTGCGCATCGAGCCCGGCGCCGAGGACGACACGCCCTACCTTGCGCGGCTGCTCAAGGATGTGCAGGCGGGCGGCCTGCCCATAGAGGCGGGCGCCATCGCGCAGGTGACGCTGAGCCCGTCGCGCGGGGTGGAGCTTTATCTGGAAGACCGGGAAATGCGCCTTTCCATTGCCACGGACGACTGGGAGGGCAACCTTTCACGGCTCGGCATGGCCCTGGGGGACTTGGCGCGGCGGCACGAACTTGGCGGGGTGCGGGAAGCGCGCGCAGTGGATGGAAATGTCTGGGTGATCCGCAACCAGCCTGCGCGGCGGGGCGATATGCCGCAAGCTGGCGCCCCGGGCCAGTGAGGAGAGGAAGATGAACAAATCCGCGCTCATCGTCGGCCTTGACATCGGAACGACGAAAATCTGCGCCGTGGTGGGCGAGCTCACCGACACGGGCCAGGTGGACGTGGTGGGCATCGGCACCAGTGTCTCCACGGGCTTGCGCAAGGGCGTGGTGGTCAATATCGAGCAGACGGTGCAGTCCATCCGCAAGGCCGTGGAAGACGCGGAGCTCATGGCCGGCTGCCAGATCCATTCCGTCTATGTGGGCATAGCCGGGAGCCACATCATGGGCATCAACAGTCACGGCATCATTGCCGTCAAGGGCGGCGAAGTGACGCAGCGCGATGTGGACCGCGCGCTCGACGCCGCCAGGGCCGTTGCCATCCCGCTCGACCGTGAGGTCATCCACATCCTGCCGCAGGAATATATCGTGGACAGCCAGCGCGGCATCGCCGACCCCCTCGGCATGGCCGGCGTGCGCCTTGAGGTGGATGTGCATATCGTGACCGGCGCGGTCTCCTCGGCGCAGAACATCGTGCGCTCCTGCCACCGAAGCCAGCTTGAGGTGGCCGACATCGCGCTGGAGTCTCTCGCATCGGCCAAGGCCGTGCTCACCGAGGAGGAGCGCGAGATCGGCGTGGCCCTCGTCGACCTTGGCGGCGGCACCACCGACATCGCCATCTTCGCCAACGACGCCATCAAGCATACGGCGGTGCTGGCGCTCGGCGGGCAGAACCTCTCCAACGACATTGCCTTCGGCCTGCGCACGCCCGTGGCCGCGGCGGAAAAGATCAAGGTCAAGTACGGCTGCGCCCTCACCGACCTGCTCGGCCCCGGGGACGAGCTCATCGAGGTGCCGAGCGTGGGCGGCCGCGAGCCGCAGCGCCTTTCGCGGCGCCTTTTGACCGAGATCTGTGAGCCGCGCATGGAGGAGATCCTCTACCTCGTGGACCAGTCGCTGGAGCGCTCGGGCTACAAGAAGCTCATCGGCGCGGGCGTGGTGCTCACCGGCGGCACCGCCCTCATGGACGGCTGCCAGGAGCTTGGCGAACAGATTTTCGGGCTGCCCACGCGCATCGGCTATCCGCGCAATGTGACGGGCCTCAAGGATGTGGTGAACAGCCCCAAGTTTTCCACGGCCGTGGGGCTTCTGCGCTACGGGGCGGAGCGCGAGCTCGCGGGCCAGAAAAAGTTCAGCGTGCGCAACGAGACCGGCATTTTCGACGGCGTTCTCGCGCGCATGAAAAAATGGTTTTCGGATATTTCCTAGGCGCCCTGCACCACGCGGGCGCCAGAGGCGGGCACTCGGGGACAGCAACCAAGGAGAGGCAAGATGACGCAGTCCATTGTTGACGATATCGACACCAGCATGTCGGGCAACGCGAAAATCAAGGTCATCGGCGTCGGCGGGGGCGGCGGCAATGCCGTGCGCCACATGATCGATTCCGGCCTGCGCGGTGTGCACTTCGTCTGCGCCAATACCGACCTTCAGGCCCTGAACAAGAACGACAGGGCGCTCAAGGTGCAGCTTGGCGAAAAGCTCACCAAGGGCCTTGGCGCCGGCGCCAACCCGGCCATCGGGCGCGAGGCCGCCGTGGAAAGCGTCAACGCCATCCGCGACGCCATCGGCGATGCCGACATGGTTTTCGTCACCGCCGGCATGGGCGGCGGCACGGGCACGGGCGCGGCCCCGGTGGTGGCCCAGGCCGCCAAGGAGCTTGGCGCGCTCACCGTAGGCGTCGTCACCACGCCCTTCAGCTGGGAGGGCGTCAAGCGCAAGCGCGCGGCCGAGGCCGGCCTTGAGGAATTTCGCAAGCATGTGGACTGCCTCATCACCATCCCCAATGACCGCCTGCGCACCGGCGCGCCCAAGATGAGCAAGGTGCCGTTCACCGAAATGCTCCAGCGCGCCAACGACGTGCTCTATTACGCAGTGAAGGGCATTTCGGACGTGATCGTGAGCGAGGGCCTCATCAACCTCGACTTCGCCGACGTGCGCACCACCATGAGCGAGGCCGGCCCCGCCCTCATGGGCACGGGCATGGCCTCGGGCGAGAACCGCGCCCGCGAGGCCGCGCAGCGCGCCATCAGCAGCCCGCTGCTCGACGACGTGTCGCTCGAGAGCGCCAAGGCCATCCTCTACAACATCACGGCGCCCATGGACATCACCGCCGAGGAGATCGAGGAGATCGGCACTCTCATCGCCGACGCCGCCCCGCAGGAGGCCAACATCATCTTCGGCGTGGTCTTTGACGACAATATCGGCGACGAGCTGCACCTCACGGTCATCGCCACGGGCATCGAGCCCGGGCAGCCCCAGATCCAGCCCGAGCCCGTGCAGGAGGGGCAGGCCCGCGTGACCGACTTCCGCCAGCCCGGGCCCGACGCCATGACCACGCCCGCGCGCCCGCGCCGGCCCCAGCAGGGGAGCCTCGTGCACCTCGAGGAAGCCGCGCACCAGGAGCGCAGCGTGCGCCCCGCCTCCCGCCGCGAGGCCGTGCAGCGCTGGCATGGGGGAAATGACGATCTTCCGGCCTATCTCAGGCGCGGCACCCCGGACCCGCAGCTGCGCCGCCCGCACCGCCCAGGCCATGACGACTTCATCTATGATGAAGACGATTTTGATATCCCCACCTTCATC
>CAMWVJ010000171.1 GCA_947177645.1 uncultured Desulfovibrio sp. | reverse complement strand
CCTCATGGAGCGCCTCGGCCTGCGCGACGGCGAGGCCATCGAGAACAAGATGGTCACGCGGGCCGTGGAGGGCGCGCAAAAGCGGGTGGAGGCCCACCATTTCGAGATCCGCAAGACCCTGCTCGACTACGACAACGTGATGAACCAGCAGCGCGAGGTCATCTACGCCCTGCGCCGCGAGCTCATGGTGGAGGACGACCTTTCGCCCGTGCTCGAGGAGTTCCTGAGCGACGTGCTCGACGTGGTGTATGCGCCGCTGGATGCGGCCACGCCCGACACCCTGGCAGAGACCCAGGCAGCGGTCATGGCGCGCCTGCGCGACATCTTCAACCTTGACCGCGTGCTGGCGCCGGACGCGCCCCTGCCCGAGCGGGAGCAGACCGAAGCGCTCGTCCACGGCATGCTCGACGAGCTCAAGGCGGCCGCCGGCGAAAGCTACAAGGACATCGAGCGCTACTTCCTGCTGGAGGAGCTTGACCGCTGCTGGAAGGAGCATTTGCGCAACATGGATGCCCTGCGCGACGGCATCGGCCTGCGCGGCTACGGCCAGCGCGACCCCAAGCTGGAATACAAGCGCGAAGGTTTTGAAATGTTCCAGGACATGCTCTTCCAGATCCGCGAGAGCGTGTTCCGCGCGCTCACCCGGGTGCGCGTGCAGCTCGTGAGCCCGGAGGAAGAGGAGGCGCGGGCCCAGGCCGAGCGCGAGGCCATGGCCCGGGAATTCCGGCACCGCGAGGAACCGGCGGAGCTTTCCTATTCCGGCGGCGGCGAGACCGTGGGCGAGGCGCCGGCCCGCAAGCCCGTACGCGCGGCCCCGCGCGTGGGCCGCAACGACCCGTGCCCCTGCGGCAGCGGCAAGAAGTACAAGAAGTGCTGCGGAAGGACACAATAAGGCCCAGTGAAGCACAGGGCCGGTGGAATGGATGAAGAAAACCCCGGGGCTTTTCGGCTCCGGGGTTTTTCATCATTGGTACAATGCGGGCCTCAGTGGCGGTGGCGGCCCACGGTGCAGCCGCCGTGCCAGGAACAGGACTCGCCCGGCTCCATATCCACGCCGAGGTCGCGCATGGCGTCCTCAAGGCGGGCGGCCACGGTCTCATAGTGCACATAGCCGCGCGAGACCGCGTCGCGCTTGTTGCCGCGCACGAGGAAGACGCTCGGGTAGGCGCCGATCTCGCCCATGAGGGCCGCGGCCCTGGCGTGCGCCCGCTGGGCGGCCTCTTCGACGGGCTGCGACTGCACCGCGTCCATGAGCGCGTCGGGCGCGATGCCCCAGCGGCGGCCGAGGGCGGCTATCGTCTCGTCCGTGAAGAGATCCTGGCCCTGGCCGTAGAAGACATCCTCGAGCGCCACCATCTGGTCGAGCTCGTGGCCCGGCGCCAGCGTTTTGAGGGCCGTCAGTACGAGGTCGGCCCCGGGCGAGGACATGCGGATGTCCCGCCCCTGCTCCACGGCCGCGATGGCGCCGGCGAGGGAGCGGCCCGAAGTGTGCTCCACCTCGCGCCAGAAGTCGGTGAGGCCCGGGGAATTGGCCGCGTCTTCCTTGAGGGTGATGGCCTCGCTGATGAGGTTGCCACCGAGCACATGCACAGGGATGTCGGGATGTTCCCCTGCCAGCCTTTGCATGATGGGCGCGAAGGCATAGCACCAGGGGCAGTAGACATCGGCGATATAGACAAAATGCGTTTCGTTCATGGTGTCTCCGCTTGGGGTGCAGGTTTGTCGTAGCGGGCGTGGAGCGCGGCAATGCGCTCCCATGATTTCCTGACCCGCTCCTTCGCTATGCTGCCATCTTCCACAAGGTCGCGCAAGGTTTCAAAGACTTTTTCGGGCAGTCCCTCTTCCCATTCAAGATTGTTGCCATAGAGCAGGATGTCGACCCCGGCGCGCACGGCGAGCAGGATGCTCTCCCGAAGGCCGTAGCGCCCGCTGATGGCCTTCATCTGCATGTCGTCGCTGATGACCACGCCCTGCCAGCCGAGGCCCTGGCGCAAAAGCCCGGTCACCACCATGGGCGAGAGCGTGGCCGGGAGCTGGGGGTCCAGCCGGGCGTGGAACAGGTGCCCTGGCATGACCATGCCGGGCCAGCCGGCGCGGAAGATCTCGGCATAGGGGAAGAGGTCGATGGCGCCGTCCCAGCATTGGGTGATGTCCGTAAGGCCGAGGTGCGAATCCTCTTTCGCGCAGCCCTGCCCGGGAAAATGCTTGAGCACCGGGGCCACGCCCCGCGCGGCCAGCCCCTGCCCGAAGGCCAGCGCGTGCGTCGCCACGATGGCCGGGTCGGAGCTGAAGGCGCGCCCGAGGCGCCCGATGACCGGGTTGTGTGGATTGCTGTCCACATCGGCCACGGGTGCCATGTCCACATTGATGCCGAGGCCGGCCAGCTCCTCGCCGAGGCGTTCGGCGGTCTGCCGCGTTTCGGGGATGCTGCCCTGCCCGAGGCGCTGGGCGGCCGGCAGGTCGAAAAAGCCCTTTTGCGGCTTGAGGCGGCGCACCTGCCCGCCCTCTTGGTCAACGGCGATGAACATGGGGCCGGGTGCGGCGGCACGCAAGGTATCAATCAGGCGGCGCACCTGCTCGGGCGAGCGGATGTTGCGTTCGCCGCCGGTGGGCACATCGCGGTCAAAGAGGATGACATTGCCCACGCGGCCGCTCTTCACGGCCGCAAGAAAGGGATCGTCCGGCGAAAGCTCCGCCCCGCGGAAGCCGCACATGAGCATGGCCCCGAGCATGCGTTCGAGGGGAGGCTCTGCTGGCGGCGCGCTGGCACCCTGAGCGAGCGCCACACCCCCCGAGAATGCCCCGAGGAGAAGGAAGAGGGCGGAGAGATGCTGAAAAGCGCGCCTCAGCACGCCAGCCCCCGGGCGCGGCGCCGCGCCTTGAGCGCTTCCAAGGCGGCAGCGGGCACGCGCAAGGCCCCGTATCCCGTGCCGAGCTCAAGCCCGGGCTTGTTGGCGCCATGATAATCCGAGCCGCCGGAAAGCCCCAGGCCGTAGCGCGCGGCGAACTCCACGCAGTGCCGCGTGGCGGCGTCCGAATGGCTGGTGTGCCATGCTTCCAAGGCGTCGAGGCCGCTGGCGGCGAGGCGGCCTGTCAGGGCTTCGACGGCCTCCTCGGGTGGCGAATTGAGGCAGGGATGGGCGAGCACGGCGGTGGCGCCCACTTCAGTGAGGATGCGCACGGCCTCTTCCGGTGCCGGCACCCGCTTGGGCACATAGGCCTTGCCGCCTGAGCCGAGATACTCGCGGAAGGCCGTGCCCGTGTCGGGCACATAGCCCTTGTCCACCAGCGCCGCGGCCATATGCGGCCGGCCCACGCTGCCCGAGGCGCGGGCGCGGAGGTCTTCCATCGTGATGTCGAAGCCGAGCGCGCGCAGGCGCGCCACCATCTCCGCATTGCGCTCGTTGCGGCGCCGAAGCACCGCGGCAAGCCAGTTTTCGAGCGCGTCGGCCTGTTGGGGCACCCAGAGGCCGACGATATGGTGCTCGCCGGCTTCGGAACGCGTCGAGATTTCACAGCCGCGGATGAAGGGCAGCCCGAGGTCGCGGGCCGCGCTTTCGGCCTCATCAAGGCCCCCCAGGGTGTCGTGATCCGTGAGGGCGATGGCGGCGAGGCCCAGTGCATGCGCGCGGGCCATCAGGTCAGCCGGGCTGTCCGTCCCGTCCGAGGCGGTGGAATGGGTATGCAGGTCAACAAGCAGTGTCTCCATGCCCCTTTGTATGCCCTGCCGGCCGCGTCTGCAAGCGGGCCGGCGAAAAGCGCGTGCCTTCGGCAAGACGGGGCTTGCGGGGCGACCGGCCGCCGCGTCTTCATTTCACAAAGGCATTTTTCTTGCATAAAATTCCATGAAAAACTGCCGATACAGCTCATGAAGGCATGCCCGCCGGACACATCCCCCGCGGGAGCTTTTGAGTTCCGCGGCGGATTCTGGTAGAAGTCTTGAGAGTGCTTCCTGCGGAAGGGCGCCGCCACGCCGGAGAGTCCGGCACCTTCCGCCGGGAAAGGATGTTCCATGTCGCAATTATCGCAACTTCTGGCGCGCTTGCCCGAGGGCAAGGATGTCCACATGAGCACCATGGGCCATGTGCTCTGGGTGTGCTGGCAGGGAAACCTTCCCCAGGCGG
>CAMWVJ010000170.1 GCA_947177645.1 uncultured Desulfovibrio sp. | reverse complement strand
GGGTGTATGTCTTTCATGGTACGGACGCATGCGGCAAATGCAGCCCGTCTGCATCCATAAACGCTGCTGCATATCCTGCGCCTGAAAAACGCCCAGCAAAGGACGCCCCGCCCGAGATGAGCGCCACCCCCTTCACCTTTTCCTCCAAGGCCGACACTCTGGCGGCGCTCTCCCGCTGGCCGGAACTCAACATCCCCACGGTGTTCGCCTTCACCGTGGCGGAGTGGCGCGCCGATGCCGGGGCCGTGCATGCCGGAGCCGTGGCCACGCTTGGGCCTGCCCCGGGCGTGCGTGCGGCCGTGCGCTCCTCGTGCCGGCGGGAGGATTCGGCGGCCTGCTCCGGCGCCGGTGCCTTCCTTTCCCTTCTTGACGTGCCGCTGGACGACGCTGCGGCCTTTGCCGATGCGGTCGAACAGGTCATCGCCTCCTATGGCGATGCCGCCCCGGACGACCAGGTGCTCGTGCAGCCCATGATCCGCGAGCCGGCCGTCACCGGGGTCATCATGACCCGTGCCCTTGCCGACGGCGCGCCCTGGTATGTCATCAACTATGACGACGAATCCGGCAAGACCGACACCGTCACCGGCGGCACCCATGTGGGCAAGACGGTCTATGTCTACCGCGAGGCGCGGGAAGGCGATTTCGACTCGCCGCGGCTCGCGGCCTTCGTGGGGCTGGCGCGCCGGCTTGAGACCCTGTGCGGCACGGACGCGCTGGATATCGAGTTTTGCCTCGATGCGGAAAATACCCTTCACCTCCTCCAGGTGCGGCCCATCTGCGCCGGGAGCCAGTGGCCGGACACCATCCCCACGGCCCGCATCGGGCGCGTGGCCGAATTCGTGGCCGCCCGCACCGGCCCGTGCCCCGGTCTTTTTGGGCAGCGCTCCATCCTCGGTGTGATGCCGGACTGGAACCCGGCGGAAATGATTGGCATCCTGCCCCGTCCGCTGGCCGCCTCCCTCTACCGCAACCTTATCACGAGCCGCGTCTGGGCCAAGGCACGGGAGCGCATGGGCTACCGCACGCTGCCGCCCACCGAGCTCATGCCGCTCATCTTCGGGCGCCCATACATCGACGTGCGCGCGAGCTTCAATTCCTTCCTGCCGGCGGGGCTGGACGCCGGCACATGCGAGATCCTCGTCAACGCGTGGCTGGAACGGCTGGAGGCCAACCCGCAGTTTCATGACAAGATCGAGTTCGAGATCGCCCTGACCGCTCTCGACTTCAACTTCGACGCCGCGCTGGACGCGCGCTATCCCGGGCTGCTCTCGGCGCGCCGCCGGGAGGAGTTTCGCGCCGCTCTCACCCGCCTGACCGCAGCCTGCCTCGATCTTTCTCCCGCCGGCACCCTGGCCGGCGCGCTGGACGCCGTGGCCGAACTGCGCGGGCGCCAGGCGGCGCGGCCCTTCGCCAGCACCGCAGAGCCCGGGCGCCTCGAAGACCTGCCGCCCCTGCTGGCCGAGTGCCGCAAGTACGGCACCCTCCCCTTCTCCATCCTGGCGCGGCATGCCTTCATCGCCGAGAGCCTGTTGCGCTCGGCGGTGACGGCGGGCGCGCTCGCGCCTGAACGCGTGCAGGCCTTCAAGGCCACGGTGCGCACCATCTCCGGCGAGCTCTCGCGCGAATTTCAGGATGTCTGCGAAGGCCGGCGCGACGCCGCGGCCTTCATGCGCAAATACGGGCACCTGCGGCCTGGCAGCTATGACATCCTTTCGCCCCGCTACCTCGACCGGCCCCAGATCTTCGGGGAGGGCGCCCGCACACAACGCCCGGAACCGGGCGCGCCCTTTGCGCTCACGCCGGCCGAACGCACGAGCCTCGAGACTCTGCTGCGCGGGGCCGGGCTCGGCGCCAGCCCCGAAGAACTGCTGGAATATGCGCGCCGGGCCATCGCCGGCCGCGAGCACGCCAAGTTCATCTTCAGCCGCAATCTTTCGGACGCGCTGGAGATCATCGCCTTTTTCGGCGAGCGCGCCGGTTTTGACCGCGAAGCGGCCTCCTTTTTCGAGATCCAGCCTCTGCTCGACTGGACGGTCAGCGCCCAGCCCGAGACGCCCCAGGAGCATTTCGGGCGCCTCGTCGCGGCCAACCGCGAGCTTCTGGCCCGCGCCTCCGGGCTCAAGCTCGGCTACCTCATCCGCTCGGTGCGCGACGTGTATGTGGCGCCACAGCACCGCGCCGCGCCCAACTTCGTGGGCACGGGCGAAGCGCTCGCCCCGGTGGCGCGCCTTTTTGCGGGCAGCCCCTGCGATGTGGACCTCACGGGCAAGATCGTCTGCATCGAAAACGCGGACCCGGGCTTTGACTGGATCTTCACCCGCCATATCGCGGGCCTCGTGACGCGCTTCGGCGGCGCCAATTCACATATGGCCATCCGCTGCGCGGAATACGGGCTGCCGGCGGCCATCGGCACGGGCGAAAGGCTGTTCGACATGGCGCAGGCGGCCGAGACGCTCTATATCAAGCCGGCGGCGGCCATTCTGGAGGCGCGCTGATGCTCGGCATCACCATGCGCGTCATGCGCCACACCTATTCCGGGGGGGCCGTGGAGGAACGCGACGCCCTTGCGCGGGACTGGCCCCGCTTTCTCCGCCAGGTGTTTCCGCAGGAGCCGGTCCTCTATCTGCCCAATGTGGGCGCGGAAATCACGGGCTTTGCCGCGGGCGCCGGCCTCACCGGGCTCATCTTTTCGGGCGGGGAGGACTGGGGCCTCGCGCCGGAGCGCGACGCCACGGAGGCCGCGCTCTTCGCCTGGGCGCGGGAGGCCGGGCTGCCGGTTTTCGGCGTGTGCCGGGGCGCGCAGGTCATCAACCTGCTCATGGGCGGCCGCCTCACATCGTGCGACGGGCATGTGGCTGTGCGCCATGCGGTGGAGCTGGCGCGCCCCGTTGCCGGGAGCCCGCGCCATGAGGTCAATTCCTTCCATGCCCGGGCCATCTCCCCGGAGGGGCTGGCCCCGGGCCTCAAGGCCCTCGCGCTGGCCCCGGACGGCACGGTGGAGGCCTTCACCAGTGAAGACGGCCGTATCGCCGCCGTCATGTGGCACCCCGAACGCGAAGCGCAGCCGGCACCCCTGGACACGGCGCTTCTGCGCGCATGCCTGGGCAGAGACACCGGCAAGACAGCAGGAGAACGATGACCATGAACGACGACACGGCGGCTGTCATCCTCGCCGCGGGCCGCGGCTCGCGGATGCTGGAGCTCACGGCCGAACGGCCCAAGTGCCTTGTGGAGCTGGCCGGCCGGCCCCTCCTCCACTGGCAGCTCGACGCCCTGCGCGGCGCCGGCATCCGGCGCATCCTCGTGGTGCGCGGCTATGCCGCCCAGTGCCTCGCGGGCGACTTCGCCACCACGGAGAACCCGCGCTGGGCCGAGACCAACATGGTCGCCTCCCTGCTGTGCGCGGCGCCCTTTGCGCGCGAATTCTTTGCCAGGGGCGGCAAGCGGCTCGTCGTCTCCTATTCCGACATCGTGTACCATCCTGACCATGTGCGGCAGCTGCTCACCGCCACGGAAGACATGGCCATCACCTACGATACGGAATGGGAAGCCCTCTGGAAGCTGCGTTTTGAAGACGTGCTCTCGGATGCCGAGACCTTCCGGCAGGAGGGGGGCATCTTGCACGAGATCGGCGGCAGGGCGGCCACGCTCGAAGAGATCCACGGGCAGTACATGGGCCTGCTCTCCTTTTCGCGCGCCGGCTGGGAGCGCCTGGAGGCAGCCTGCGCCGCCCTCGGCGCCGGGGCCGTGGACAAGCTGGACATGACGGGCCTGCTGCGCCTTTTGCTCGCGCAAAATATCGCCATCGAGGCCGTGCCCGTGGCCGGCCGCTGGTGCGAGGCCGACAGCGGCACCGACCTCAAGACCTATGAAGACGCGCTGGCGCGGGGCGCCTGGTCGCATGACTGGCGGCACGAAGTTCAACACGCCTGAAGAGAAGGAAAGGAACAGCCATGAAACACGGTGACTTTACCAGCCTCGCTGCCAACTACGCCCTGTACCGGCCGGGCTATTCGCCCTTTGTGCTGGATGCCTTTGTCGGGCTTGGCAGAGAGAGAGAGAGAGAGAGAGAGAGAGAGAGAGAGAGAGTTTGTGTTGATGCCGGTGCCGGCACGGGCATCAGCTCGCGACA
>CAMWVJ010000169.1 GCA_947177645.1 uncultured Desulfovibrio sp. | reverse complement strand
GGCCCTTGTACGCCACCCTCTTCACCGGCCTGACGCCCCTTGAGACCGGCATCGTCCGCAACGAGGACGCCCGCCTCTCGCCGACGCCGACCCTCTTTTCCCGCGCCCGTGAGGCGGGCCTCACCACGGCGGCTGCCGCCTACCACTGGATGAGCGAGCTTTGCAACCGCGCGCCCTTCGAGCCCGCCCGCGACCGCCTTTGCGACGATGCGCGCCTGCCCATCAGCCACGGACTTTTTTACAGTGAGGACGCCTATCCCGACGCCGAGCTTTTCCGCGACGCCGAGGCCCTGCGCCTGAAATTCACGCCCGACCTTTTGCTCGTGCACAGCATGGGCATCGACTTCGCGGGCCATGCCCACGGCGCGGGCTCGCGCGCCTACCGCGAGGCCGTGCGCGGCGCCGACAGCCTGCTCGTAGCCGCCATCCCCCGCTGGCTCGCGTGGGGCGCCGCCGTCATGGTCACGAGCGATCACGGCATGGATGCGGATGCGAGCCACGCCGACCCTTCGGAGGCCGCCCGGCGCGTGCCCTTCTGGCTCGCGGGCGCGCCGACGGAGGCGCCGCTCCCGGCCCGGCAGACGGACATCGCGCCCTTGGCCGTGCGGCTGCTCGGCCTTGCGTCCGCCTGAAACAGGGGTCAGGCGCCGGCCTCCCCCACCGCATGCCAGTAAAGGGCGATGTCCACATACTCGCCGCCCGGGCGGCGAAAGCCCCCGGGGATGATGCCGAGCGGCGTGAAGCCCAGTTTTTCATAGAGCTGCCGCGCCGGCGCATTGTCCACGGCCACGGCGTTGAACTGGAGGATGCGGAAGCCGAGGCGCCCGGCCTCTTCAAGGCTCGCACGCACCAGCGCTTCGCCCGCGCCCTGCCCGCGGGCCGAACCGGCCACGGCATAGCTCGCGTTGGCGATATGCCCGCAGCGGCCCACATTGTTGGGGTGCAGGATGAAGAGGCCGAGCACGCGGCCCGCGCCGTCCTGGGCCACGCCGCAGGCGCTTTGCGCGGCGAAGAATTCCGCCGCCCCCTCCGGCGAAAGGCGCTCCTCCTGCGGGAAGGCCTGGCCCGCGTCCACCACCTCGTTCCAGATCTCCCGCATGGCGGCAAGATCCGCCGGCGCAAAGGGCCGCACGCAAAGCCCGGCCGCCTGCCCATCCTTTGCCATGCCCTCCTCCTTTCCTTTTGCGCGGAACTGCGCTAGTGTGAAGCCCTGCCCGTTCTTCCCCGCCGGCATGCGGCGCGAAGTTCCCGGAGGCTTGCATGGTTACGCCCATAGAGGTCGTCTGTCTACAGATGGCGAGCTCGGCCCGCGGCGACGAGGCGCACTACCACCTCGCCGACCCGCAGCGCGCCAAGCCGCGGCCCATGACCGAAATGGCCAATTTCCATATCGTGGATCGCACCATCTCCCTCGCGCAGATCGGCTTCGATTTTTACGACAATATCGTCACCTACCGCGTCTAGGCCGTGCGCCCCGGCGTGCCGCACCGTCCCCTTTCCCCAGCCTCCCTTGATTTCGGCGTTTTCCGCAGGTACTGTGCCGGCGGGCGCCCTTCGCGCGCCCCCACGCGGGAGGAGGCACGATGAAGATCCAGTTTCTCGGCGCGGCGCGCACAGTCACGGGCTCCTGCCACATGATCGAGGCCGGCGGCTCGCGCTTCTGCATTGATTGCGGCATGCACCAGGGCAACCGCGCCATCGAGGCGCGCAACCGCAATCTCGCGCCCTACCGGCCCCGCGCCCTTGATTTCGTCATCCTCACGCACGCCCACATGGACCACGCGGGCCTTCTGCCGGCGCTCGTCGCGGGCGGCTTCAAAGGCCCCATCTACTGCACCACGGCCACGGCCGACCTGCTCGGCGTCATGCTGGAAGACAGCGCGCACATCCAGGAAATGGAAGCCGAGCGCGAGGCCAAAAAATTCCGCCGCCGTGGCCTCAAGCACCCGCCCGCGCCGCTCTATACGGTGGAGGACGCGCGCAAGGCCGCGGCCCTGCTGCGCCCGGTGGACTACCACGCGCCTTTTGAACCCGCGCCGGGCGTGCGCGCCGTGCTGCATGACGCCGGGCACATTTTGGGCTCCGGCACCGTGCGCCTTGAGGTGGAGGAAGGCGGCGCCCTGACGAGCCTCATCTTCTCCGGCGACATCGGCCGCCCGGACGCGCTCATCGTGCGCGACCCGGAAACGCCGCCCGCCGCCGACTATGTGTTCATGGAATCCACCTACGGCGACCGCAACCATAAAAACGAGGGCGAAAGCGAGGCCGAGCTCGCCAGCGCCATCGCCTGGGCCCACGGCCATGGCGAAAAGGTCATCATCCCGGCCTTTGCCGTGGAGCGCTCGCAGGAGGTGCTGTACTGCCTGCTCAATGTCTGGCGCAGCGGCGGCTTGCCGGACGACATGCCCATCTTTCTTGACAGCCCGCTCGCCATCCGCGCGACTGAAATATTCACCCGGCATGGCGAGCTCTTTGACGAGGCCGCCCGCGCGCTCTACCACGACGCGGACGCCGCGGCCTTCATGGCGCGCGTCCAGTATACCCCGAGCGCGCAGGAATCCATGCGCATCAACGCCCTCGACGGGCCGGCCATCGTCATCTCGGCGAGCGGCATGTGCAATGCCGGCCGCATCCGCCACCATCTGCGCCACAATCTCTGGCGCCCCGGGGCCAGCGTGGTCTTCGTGGGCTACCAGGCGCAGGGCACGCCGGGGCGGCGCCTCGTGGAAAAGGCCGCGAGCCTGCGCCTCTTCGGCGAAGAGGTGGCCTGCGCCGCGCGCATCTTCACCATCAACGGCTTTTCCGGGCACGCGGGCCAGAGCCAGTTGCTCGACTGGCTTGCGCCGCTCGCCGAGGGGGCCGGCGGCCCGCGCCCGCAAGTGGTGCTCGTGCACGGCGAGCCCAGGGCGCAGGCCGCGCTCGGCGCGCGTATTAAGGAACTCTTCGGCATCACGCCGCTTTCGCCGGACTATCTCGAGCAACTGACGCTCGAAGGCAGCCGCGTGGCCGGCGTGGAGCACCATAAGGAGGCGCGTCCGCCCGTGGAGCTGGCGGCCCTCACTGGCGACCTTGAGCGCAAGCTGGCCCTGCTCAGAGAAAAGACGGCGGCGGCCCCACGGGACGAACAGGCGGAGCTTTCCGAGGAGCTTTCCGAAGCGTTGGCCCGGCTGGATGGCGAGCTCACGCGCCTGCTCGGACGGATGTAGCCATGCGCATCATTGCAGGAGCATTCGGGGGCCGCAGGCTGGCCACGCCCGCAGGCGAAGGGTGCCGCCCGGCCATGGGCCGCACGCGCGAGGCGCTGTTTTCCATGCTCGAGGCCCGCGGCGCGGACATGACGGGGGCGCGCGTGCTCGACATCTTCGCCGGGAGCGGCAGCCTCGCCTTCGAGGCCCTGAGCCGGGGCGCGCCCGAGGCCGTGCTTGTGGAAAACGCGCAGAACGCCCTGCGCGCCCTCGAGGCCAATGTGGCGGCCCTCGGCGTGGAGGGCCGCGCGCGCGTCATCCGGGAGGACGCCCTGCGCTTTTTGCGGCGCCGGGCCGTACAGCCTTTTGACCTCGTGTTCCTCGACCCTCCCTACCGCAAGGGACTCGCCCAGCAGGCGCTCACGGCGCTTGTCGGCAATGGCTGGCTCGCCCCGGGCGCCCTCGTCACGGCGGAAGTGGAGGAAGGCCTGTCGCTTGCGCCGATTCCGGGCCTCGAGCCGCTCGCCTCGCGGCGCTTCGGGCAGACCGTCATCCACATCTGGACAGCATCGGAGCCTTCGGCATGAAGACCGCGCTCTATCCCGGCACCTTCGACCCCCTGACCAACGGCCACCTGAGCCTCATCCGCCGCGGGCTCGAGGTCTTTGACCGTATCCTCGTGGCCGTGGCCGAGACCACGCCCAAGAACCCGCTCTTCACGCTGGAGGAGCGCGTGGCCCTCGCGGCCGAGGCCGTGCGCCACCTGAAACGCGCGGAAGTCATCCCCTTCACCGGCCTCACCGTGGACTGCGCGCTTGAGCTCGGCGTGTGCGCCATTTTGCGGGGCCTGCGCGCCGTGTCGGACTTTGAGTACGAATTCCAGCTCGCGCTCATGAACCGGCGCCTCAGGCCGCATATCCAGACGGTCTTCATGATGACCGACTACC
>CAMWVJ010000168.1 GCA_947177645.1 uncultured Desulfovibrio sp. | reverse complement strand
CACCACTTCCAGCGCCTTGCGGGGATGCATGCGGCCCGCCTGCGTGGGCCCGTTGGCGATGGCGTCGATCTCTTTCTGCCAGGCGTCCAGCTCGGCCTTGACCTTGGCGATGACCGGGGCGTTGTCGCGCTCGGGCATGGCCGCGCGGAGCTGCTTGAGCAGTTCCACGGAGGCGTCCTTGGCATCGGCGCAGAGGCCCACGGTGATGGGGTGGGTCTTGGCGATGTTCATGGGATTGATGTCGATCTGGACGATCTTGGCCGTCTTGGGGAAGTAGTTGATGCCGTCCTGCGGCAGGGTGCCGAAGTAGGAGAGGCGGCTGCCGATGGCGAGGATGACATCGGCCTTCTCCATGAGGTGCATGGCGGCATGGGAGCCCATGTAGCCGATGGGGCCGCACCACAGCGGATTGTCGGCCGGGAAGGCGTCATTGTGCAGGTAGCTGCAGGCAACGGGGGCGGCGAGGTGCTTGGCGAGCTGGGCCACCACGTCCACGCAGTCGGCGTCCACGACGCCACGGCCGGAGACGATGACCGGGTTCTTGGCGTCCTTCAGCACCTTGACGGCTTCCTCGAAGTTGGCCGGGTTGCCGATGCCGCCGGGGGCCACGCGGTACTGCGAGGGCTTGAGGATCTCCTCGTTCACTTCGCCGTAGAAGTAGTCACGCGGGATGTCCACGAGCACCGGGCCGCGCATGGCATAGGCGGCGCGGAAGGCGGTGCGCAGCACGTCGGCCGCGCGGCTCGGATGGGGCACGCGCAGGGAGAGCTTGGTGATGGGCTTGAAGATGTCCCAGGTGTCGCATTCCTGGAAGCCGTCCCAGCCCACGGAGGCGGAACCCGCGCTCGGGGAGATGACGATCATGGGGGTGTGGGCCATGTTGGCGGTGGCCACGGCGGTCACATAGTTGGTGATGCCGGGGCCGTTCTGGCCGATAACAACGCCGGCCTTGCCCTTCATGCGGGCATAGGCGTCTTCCATGTGGCCGGCGGTCTGCTCGTGGCGCACGGAGATGAAGTCGATCCCGGCAGCCGGGAAGAGGTCGAGCAGATCCATGTAGGCGGAACCAAGAATGCCGCTCACATGGGTGACGCCTTCCTCCACAAGGACTTCGGCCATGGCCTCACTGGGAGTCATTTTGGGCATGATCGCTCCTCGCTTTCGCGTGTAGGTAAGATGTGGCTGGAACGGCCCCGCGCGCGGCGCTGTCGCCGCACGGCCGCAAGGCGGCGGGGCACCTGAAGCATTTGTGCCCGAATGAGCAAAGAGCATGCCGAGATGGCGCCGGGCGCGCGAGTGAGCAGGGGCGCGGCCTTGGGGAAGATTCGGGCGCGGTGGCGGCATGGCGGCCGGCCCTGATTGAACAAAACTGTCTTGATGACAAGACAGTTTTGTTCAACACTGTCTTGATTTCAAGACATGCGACGGGCCAACGCGGCTTGCGCCCGCTTGCGCTTGTCAGACGCCCGGGGTAGCGTCAGCCGCAGGGGGCTTGAGTCCCCATCCACCACAAGGAGCCTACCCATGAAACGACCTGACAACGCCGCCCGCCGGGCCTTTCTCGCCTGCACCGCTCTGGGCGCCGCCTGCGCCGTGACCGTGCCCGGGCTGGCCCTCGCCGCCGGTGAGCCGGCGCCCAAGGCCGGCACACCCGAGCGCCCGCTGGACGTGCTCACCGCCCTTGAGACCAGGCGCAGCGTGCGCGCTTACACGCATGAGCCCGTCTCGGACAAGGATCTGGACACCCTGCTTGCCGCGGCCCAGCTCGCGCCGAGTGCGGCCAACGAGCAGCCCTGGGATTTCGTGGTCATCCGCGACCCCAAGACCCTCGCGAAGGTGGGCGACATCAACCCCTATGCCAGCTTTGCCGCCAAGGCGCCGGCGGCCATCCTCGTCTGCCTGGATACGGAAAAGGAGGACATCCCGGGCATGGGCATCCTCGATGTGGCCATGAGCGCCGAGAACCTTTTGCTCGCGGCGCACGGCATCGGCCTTGGCGCCGTGTTCACGGGCATCTATCCCATGGTGGACCGCATGGAGGGCTTCACCAAGCTGCTCGACATGCCCGAGAACATCATCCCCGTGGGGCTGATCGTGCTCGGGCACCCGGCCATCCCGGGCCTGCGCACCGCGGAAGACCGCGTGAAGCCCGAGAACGTGCACTGGGAGAACTGGGCCGGCAAGCGGAAGTAAGGGCAAGCCGTCGGCGAGGAATGCCCCCTTCCATCCTCCGTCTGGAGCGGAGCGACAGACGGGTGCTCGTGCCGGAAGAATCCTAAAAAATAAGATTTTTAGGTGCTTGCAAGGAAGATAAAAATTGCGCTAGCCGTTGGCGAGTCCACGAGCCTTACGGATAGCGACAGTGGCATCGTTGACTGCGTAGCGCGGCAACTAACTGCTGTCTCCATCCGTAGCTTCCTTCGTCGCAACGGCTGGAGCTCCGCAGGGAGTGTACTTAAGTACTCGACCAAGGAAATTTTTCTCTGACGCAGCAAGCACCTAAAAGGCTGTTTTTGACGGATAATTTCGGCGTCAGGCAAGCAGCGAGACAAGCGGCGCATGCGCTAGCAGCGCATAAGCAAAACTCAACGCTTTTCGCACGCATCCCCCCACGTTTCGTGCCCATCACTCCTTCACCGACTTCTCCAGCAGGTGCTCGAACTCGGCGAGGTGGTTCACCACCACCTTGTTCAGCGCCCAGAGCGCCACAAGGTTGGGTATGACCATGAGGCCGTTGAAGAGGTCGGCGAGCTGCCAGACGAGATCCACGTGCAGCAAGGCGCCGCCGGCCACGAAGGCCACGGCCACCACGCGGTACACGCCCACGCCCTTGCCGTTGAAGAGGAAGCGCACGTTCTGCGCGCCGAAGAAGTACCAGCCCACGATGGTGGAAAAGGCGAAGAAGAAGAGGCACACGGCCACGAAGATGCCGCCGAAGCCGCCCATGTCCACGGCATAGGCGGCCTGGGTGAGGCGGATGCCCGTGGCCGCGCCCGGCCCGGGCACGAACACCCCGGACACGAGGATGACGAGCGCCGTGAAGGTGATGATCACAAAGGTGGTGAATACGCCGAAAATGGCGACGAGGCCCTGCTGGCAGGGGTGCTCCACGCGGGCCACGGCGTGGGCGTGGGGCGTGGAGCCCATGCCGGCCTCGTTGGCGAAGAGGCCGCGCGCCACGCCGTAGCGCATGGCCTCGCGGATGCTGATGCCCACGGCGCCGCCGAGCACGGCCTGCGGGTGGAAGGCCGCCTCGAAGATGAGCCCGAAGGCGGGCAGGATGGCGTCCGCGTGGCTCACGAGCACATAGGTGCCCCCGGCGATATAGAGGATGGCCATGGTGGGCACGAGCTTTTCCGTCACGCTGGCGATGCGCCCCAGGCCGCCGATGAAGACGAGGCCCGCGAGCGCGGCCACGATGACACCGACGACGAGCCTGTCCACGCCGAGCGCGCTGTTGAAGGCCTCGGCAATGGTGTTGGACTGCACCATGTTGCCTATGCAGCCCAGGGCCACAATGATGGCAATGGCGAAGAACACGGCGAGGGGCCGGTATTTCTCGCCCATGCCGCGCGTGATGTACCAGGCCGGCCCGCCCACCACATGGCCCTCGCTGTCCGTGGTCTTGTAGACCTGGGCGAGCACCGCCTCGGCGAAGATGGTCGCCATGCCGAAAAAGGCCGCGAGCCAGAGCCAGAAGAGCGCGCCCGGGCCGCCGAGCACCATGGCCGTGGCCGTGCCGGCCACGTTGCCCGTGCCTACTTGGGCGGCGATGGCGGTGGCGAGCGCCTGGAAGGAGCTCATGCCCTTCTTGTCCGCCCGGCGCCCGAAGAGGCTGGCGCCGCCCATGAGGTAGCGCAGGGCGAGCCCGAACTTGCGCACCTGCACGAAGCGCAGCCTGAGCGTATAGAAGAGGCCGGTGCCGCAGAGCAGCGGGATAAGGAACAGCGTTCCCCAGAGGAAGCTGTTAACGTCCGTGACCCATTGGGTGAGGGCTGTCATGTGCTCCTCGCTCGGCTTGGCTATGCTTGGTGGTGTCTGTGCCCTGTGGATACTGCCGAAATTATCCGTCAAAAACAGCCTTTTAGGTTCCGGCTGCGTCAGAAAAAAATTTCCTCGGTCGAGTACTTAAGTA
>CAMWVJ010000167.1 GCA_947177645.1 uncultured Desulfovibrio sp. | reverse complement strand
GGTCAGGGCCGTCCTGCGCTTGCCGCGCACAAGAAGGGGTGCGCCCACTTCCGCCTCAAGCTCCTGCATCTGGCGCGAGAGCGTGGGCTGCGTGAGGTTGAGGGCGCTGGCCGCGGCCGTGAAGCTGCCGCGCCGCGCGAGCTCGAGAAAATAGCGCAATGTCCGCAATTCCATGGGCCCTCCCGCAGTCTTCATCATGCTCAAAAAGCATTGTATACGATAAATAATAAGTATTGGCAATAAATGGCGCGGGGCGCTACCGTGCAGCCCAGCTCCACCCCACACCTTCCCCCACGGAGGACATATGAAAAAACTCTCCGCGCTCCTGGCCGCGCTGGTGGCCGCGTTCATCCTTCTCCCCGGAGGCTTTGCCATGACTTCCGCCCGCGCAACCGCCCCGGCGGACGCCGACAATTTTTACAAAAGCCCCACGGTGACCATGGAAAAAGTCACCTTCCCCAACCTCTACAAGATGGAGATGGCGGGCGACCTCTTCCTGCCCGCGGGCTTTGACAAGAGCAAGAAATACCCGGCCATCATCGTCGGGCACCCCATGGGCGCCGTGAAGGAGCAGAGCGCCGTGCTCTACGCGCAGAAGATGGCCGAGCAGGGCTTCGTGACCCTCGCCATGGACCTCGCCTTCTGGGGCGCCAGCCAGGGCCAGCCGCGCAACGCGGTCTCCCCGGACATGTATGCCGAGACCTTCAGCGCGGCCGTGGATTTTCTCGACTCGCTCCCCTACGTGGACCGCGGCCGCATCGGCATCATCGGCATCTGCGGCAGCGGCAGCTTCGCCATCAGCGCGGCCAAGATCGACCCCAGGCTCCGCGCCATCGCCACGGTGAGCATGTATGACATGGGCGAGGCCAACCGCAGCGGCCTCGGCCACGCCCAGAGCGTGGAGCAGCGCAAGAAGATCCTCGAGGCCGCGGCGCGCCAGCGCGACGTGGAGTTCGCCGGCGGCGAGCCGGCCTACACGAGTGGCACCGTGCACAAGATCACGCCCCAGTCCACGCCCATTGAAAGGGAATTTTACGATTTCTACCGCACCCCGCGCGGCGAGGTGACGCCCCCTGGCATGACGGACAAAACCACCACCCACCCCACGCTCACGAGCAACGTGAAGTTCATGAACTTCTACCCCTTCAACGACATCGAGACCATCTCGCCGCGGCCCCTGCTCTTCATCACGGCCGAAAAGGCCCACTCGCGCGAGTTCAGCGAGGACGCCTACAGGCGCGCCGCCGAGCCCAAGGAGCTTGTCGTTGTGCCGGGCGCGGGCCATGTGGACCTCTATGACCGCACCGGCCTCATCCCCTTCACGAAGCTCACGGAATTCTTCAAGACCAACCTGAAGTGAGCGGAAAAGCGATGAAAAAGGTATTGGTCATCTCCTCGAGCCTTCGGCCCGGCAGCAATTCGGCCCTCCTGGCCGAGGCCTTTGCCCGGGGCGCGGCCGAGGCCGGGCATGAGGTGGAAACAGTCAGCCTGCGCGGGAAGAAGATCGAGTTCTGCACCGGCTGCCTCGTTTGCCAGAAGACGCAGGCGTGCGTCCTCCATGACGACGCGCCGGAAATAGTCCAGAAAATGAAAACGAGCGACGTTGTGGCGTTTGCCACGCCGGTCTATTATTACGAAATGTCGGGCCAGATGAAGACCCTGCTCGACCGCGCGAACCCGCTCTTCCCGTCCGACTACGCCTTCCGCGACATCTACCTTCTGGCGAGCGCCGCGGAGGACAGCGAGCGCGCGGTGGACGGCGCCCTGCACGGGCTGGAGGGATGGGTGGCCTGCTTTGAAAAGTGCCGCGTGGCCGGCGTGCTACGCGGGGTGGGCGTCACGGCCCCGGGCGAGATGCGGGCCAAGCCGGCCCTGCTCGAGGCCGCCCGGAACATGGGGAAGCAATTGTGAGCGCCCGGCGCGCGCCTTGTCTGGAGACCGAGATGAAACATATCTTCGCCTTCTTCCTCCTCCTGCTCCTTGCCGCGGCCGTCCTGCCGGCCCGCGCGGCGGCCCCGGTGCCCGTGCCGCCGGCCGAGCAGGCCGTGCCCAAGGAAAAAGCCGTGCCCTGGCTCACGGTCTCGCCGAAAAACGACATCCTCGAGGGCGCCATTTTTGACAACGAGGGCAACCTGCTCTTTTGCGACGTGAGCCGGCGCCGCGTCTTGCGGCTCACGCCGGAAAAGACGCTCTCCACCCTTGTGGAGGTGCCGGGTATCGGCGCGGGCGGCCTCGCCCTCAACAAGGACGGGCGGCTCTTCATGGCCGTGCTCGATCTTGGGCGCAAGGTGGGCGGCATCCTCGCGTGGTCGCCCAAGACGGGCGTGTTCGAGACCATCGTCCCCACCGAGGCCGGCTACTGGCCCAATGACCTGGTGTTCGCGCCGGACGGCGGCTTCTATTTTTCCGATTTCCGGGGCAGCGCCACGGACCCGGCCGGCGGCGTCTACTACGTCTCGCCGGATTTCACCACCGTGACACCGGTCATCCCGCGTCTCGCCCAGGCCAACGGCGTGGCCCTCTCCCCGGACGGCAAGACCCTCTGGGCCACGGAGTTCGCCGCCAACCGGCTGCACAGGGCGCAGCTTGACGGCCCGGCCACGGTGGCGCCCATTGGCTCGGCCGTGCCCTACCATTTCACCGGCGCCGCGCCGGACTCCATGCGCGTGGACAGCGAAGGCAATGTCTATGTGGCGCTCTACGGGCAGGGGCGGGTGCTCTGCTTCGACCCGAACGGCATCCCGGTGCGGCAAATCCTGCTCCCGGGCAGGGACGTGGGCAAGAACCTGCTCTCCACGAGCCTCGCCATCGACCCGGCCGCTTCGGAGCTTTTCATCGTCACGAGCAACGAGGCCGGGGACGAGCCCGCGCTGGTCTTCAAGGCCGGCGCGCTGGCGCCCGGGCTGGCGGCGGCAATGCAATCCGGCAAAGAATAAGGAGAAACACATGCTTTACCGCACACTGGGCAAGACGGGCGAGAAGGTTTCCGTGCTGGGCTACGGCTGCATGCGCCTCCCCACCGTGGGCAACGACTACGCCAAGGTGGACGACGCCCAGGCCCTCAAGCTCGTGCGTCACGCCGTGGACAACGGCGTGAACTACATCGACACGAGCTGGCCCTACCACAGCGCCGACCCGCTCAAGGAGGGCACGAGCGAGCCCTTCGTGGGCAAGGCCGTGAAGGAGATCGGCCGGGACAAGGTCTTCGTGGCCACCAAGCTGCCCATCTGGGCCGTGAACAGCCGGGAGGACATGGACAGATTCCTCGACGCGCAGCTCAGGAGCCTGCAGACCGACCATATCGACTTCTACCTCGTCCACAACATCATGGAACTCACGTGGTACAACGTGGTCCGTCTCGGGCTCGCCGACTTCCTCGACAAGGCGAAGCAGAGCGGCAAGGTGCGGCACGTGGGCTTTTCCTACCACGACACGCCGGCCCTGCTGGAGAAAGTCCTCGGCTATTACGATTTCGAGTTCCACCAGAACATCGTCAACTACCGCGATACCAACTTCCAGGCCGGCATGCCCGGGGTGCGCCGCTCGCATGGCCTCGGGCTCGGCATAATCGCCATGGAGCCGGTCATGGGCGGCTTTCTGGCGAGCCATCTGCCCAAGGAGGCGCTGGACATCTTCGCATCCACGGGCATCCGCCGCTCGCCGGCGGCCTGGGCCCTGCGCTGGGTGTGGGACCAGCCCGAGGTGAGCATCCTCTTGAGCGGCATGAGCGACATGGCCCAGGTGGAGGAAAACCTGCGCCTCTCAGACGAGGCCGACACGCCGCTTACGGCGGACGAGCTTTCGGCCATCGACCGCGTTGTGACGCTGCTGAAACAGAAGGACGAGATTCCCTGCACGGAGTGCAACCACTGCCATTGCCCGCACGGGGTGTTCATTTCCTGCTGTTTTTCCATGTACAACAGCACGAAGGAATTTGACCTCCCCTCGATCCCCATCTCCGAGCACAGTTACGGCCTCGTGCTGAAAAACACCCCGCAGGAAGCCGCGCGCTGCAACGATTGCGGGCTTTGCTCCTGGCAGTGCCCGCAGGGCATCGACATCCCCACGCAGTTGCGCAAGGTGGCCCGGCGCTTCGCCGACAGCCGGGCGGGCTGGTAGGTTTCGCGGGCGCCCGGGGGAGCCGGTGAGGGCTTCGCCGGGCGCCTGTGG
>CAMWVJ010000166.1 GCA_947177645.1 uncultured Desulfovibrio sp. | reverse complement strand
GCTCATCCTCTTTCTGGCCGCGCTCTTCCGCCGCATCCGCAAGCCCGCGGCCCTTTTGAACCGCTGGGCCGCGGAACTCGACGCCCGCACCTTGGACGGCCCGCTGCCGGCCCTCATCTATCCCGAGCTCTACGCCATTGCCGGCCTGATGCGCGAAAACCTCAAAAAACAATATGCCAACGTGCGCCGCGAAGAGCTCATCTGGCGCTATTGCAGCCATGAATTGCGCACGCCCATCAGCATCATCAATATCGGGCTCGAGCTTTTGCAAAAAACCCTCGCGCGCAGCGGCCGCGATGCCACGCAGGAGATACGGGTCATCGCGCGCCTCGAGCGCGCCACCCACTCCATGTCGCACCTCGTCACCACCCTGCTCTGGCTCGGCAGGAACGACATGGCGCCGCTGCAACAGGAGCGCATTGAGCTCTCGCTCTTCGTGGGCAGCATCGTCAGCGATTTTCTGAAAATCTTTCCCCATGACCGGGAAAAGGTCAGGCTGAGGACGAGCCGGCACATGGCCACCGTGCCCGCGCCGGCGCTGCGCATCATCCTGGAGAACATCATCCGCAACGCCTTCCAGCACGCACGCGAGGGCCGCATCTGCATCCTGCAGAAAGGGGGCCGCATCCTCGTCACCAACAGCATGCAGGCGGGCAACAGCCTGCGCGAGAACACCGGCTTCGGCCTTGGGCTCGAACTCACGGAGCGGCTGGCCGGCAAGCTGGGCTGGGAGTTTTCCTATACCCGGCGCGGGCGCCATGCGCGGGCCGAGCTCAGGCTGCCCGGCTAGGGCGGCGGCCGTCCTTGCCAAGGGCGGCCGTCCTGTATACCATGCCGCCATGCACATGGCCCATGCACTCCGGCTGCGGCGCAAAGGCGCCGTATGCCTCACGCTGGCGCGCCTTGGCTGCGCCGCGCTGGCGCTCTGCGTCCTTCTTGCCGTCCCGCAGGCAGCCCCGGCCGCCAGTCGCGAGGCGCCGGCGCCCATCTATACGGGCGGGCGCACGCTCAAGGCCGGCGGGGACGCCGCCCCGGCCGGCACCCTCGACATGCCCGCGGCCGTGGCCCGCGCGCTTGAGCGCAACCCCTCCCTCGGCGCGCAGAAGGCGCAGAGCCGCGCCTCGGAAGAAGGCCGCAAGTCCGCGCGCGGCGCCTTCGGGCCCAAGCTCGGCATGACCTATTCGGCCGTTAAGCAGGAGCGCAAGGCCCAGCCCAGCACCACGCGGCCGCCCGAGTTCGGCTCGTATTCCTGGGGCGTGGAGATCTCGCAGCCGGTCTTTCAGGGCTTCCGGCTGCTCAATTCCTACCAGAAGGCCGCGCTCCAGGCGGACAGCGACAAGGCGGCGCTGCGCCGCGCCGAGCTCGCCATGACCGAGCAGGTGCAGACCGAATTTCTCAACTACCTGCGCGCCGAGGAGAATGTCAAAAGCGAAAGCGACTCGCTGGCGCGCCTGCGCGACCAGCTGCGCATCACCACGGCCTTTTACGAGGTGGGCCTGCGGCCCCGCCTCGACGTGCTCCAGGCCGAGGTGGACGTGAGCAACGCCGAGAACCTGCTTATCCAGGCCGAGAACACGCGCGACACCGCCCAGGCCCGGCTCAACACCCTGCTCGGCTTCACGGCCACCGCGCCGGCGCGCTATGTGGGCAGGCTCGACCACGTGCCCTTCCGCCGCTCGCTGGAGCAGTGCCTGGAGGCCGCCTACCGCCAGCGGCCCGACCTCGCCATCGCGGCGAAAGCCGTGGAAATGGCCGGCAAGGACCGGCGCATGGTGCAGAGCGACTACTACCCGCAGATCGAGGCCTATTACAACATCAACCAGACCGGCAACACGCCCGACCTCCAGCGCCGCGGCGACCACGGCTCGCGCTCGGCCACCTGGGAGGTGGGCGCCCGCGCCGTGTGGAACGCCTTTCAGTGGGGCGTCACCTATTACGCCGACCAGCAGGCCGGCTGGCAGGTGACGCGGCTCCGGCACGAGGAGGAAGACCTCAAGCTCAATGTGGGCTATGACATCAAGTCCAAGCTGCTCGCCGTGCACGAGGCGGAAAAGCGCATCGTGGTGGCCGAAAAGGGCGTCACCCAGGCGCGCGAGGCCTATGACGCGGCGCTCGCCCGCTATCAGGAGCAGGTGGGCACCAACTTCGACGTTCTCGACGCCTCGGCCAACCTCACCCGCGCCCAGGCCTCGCTGACCGGCGCCCGGGCCGACTATCTCACGGCGCTCGCCCAGATCTACGTCGCCATGGGCGAATATCACCCTGATCTCAGGCCGGGGCCGGCCCCCGCGCAAGGCACGGCAAAGGGCCCGGGCGGTGCCAAAACTTCCGGGAAGGTTCGCTAGGCAAAGCCGCCCTCCCCACTCCAGCGCACAAGGATGCCCATGAGCGAACCGAGCCTCACCATCACGCCCCTCGGGGGCCTCGGCGAAATCGGCCTCAACTGCCAGCTGTGGGAAAGCGGCGGCGGCGTGGTCATGGTGGACTGCGGCCTCATGTTCCCGGACGACGCGCATCTCGGCGTGGACGTGCTCATCCCGCATTTCGGCGCCGTGCAGGAGGTGCGCGACCGCCTGCTCGGCATCGTGCTCACCCACGGTCACGAGGACCACATCGGCGCGCTCCCCTGGATCGTGCCCGAGCTCAAGAACGCCCGCATCTTCGGCTCGCGCTTCACCCTCGCCCTCGTGGAACACAAGCTGCGCGAGCACGAACTGCTCAACCGCGTGGAGCTGTGCCCGGTGGACGCCGCCACCGTGCTGCCGCTGGGGGACCTCATTTTTCACTTCATCCCGGTGTGCCATTCCATCCCGCATGGCTTCGGCCTCGGGGTGGAAACGCCCGTGGGCCGGGCCGTGCACAGCGGGGACTTCAAGATCGACCCCATGCCGCTGGCGGGCTCGGGCACGGAGCTTGCGGCCTTCCGGGAATTCGCCGGGCCAAAAGGCGCGCGGCTTCTGCTCTCCGACTCCACCAATGTGCTGCGCGAGGGGCGCTCGCTTACCGAGCGCGAGGTCAAGGCCTCGCTGGAGCGCGTGTTCGCCGCGGCGCGCGGGCGCATCGTGGTCACGCTGTTCTCGAGCCACATCCAGCGCATCCAGGAAGTGTGCGACCTCGCGCGCCAATACGGCCGGGCGGTCATCATCAGCGGAAAATCGCTCGCCAACAATATCGACATCGCCTCGGAGCTCGGCTTCCTCACCCTGCCGCCGGAATTCCACAACGCCCACAACGGCGTGCCCGACCTGCCCGACGACAAGGTGGTGCTCATCGTCACCGGCGCCCAGGGCGAGCCGCTTTCCGCGCTGTCGCGCATGGTCTGGGGCGGGCACCGGCAGCTCGAGATCCGCGAGGGCGACACCGTGGTCATGAGCTCGCGCGTCATCCCGGGCAATGCCCGGCCCATCTCGCGCCTGATCAATGAAATGTACCGCAAGGGCGCGGAAGTGCTCTACGAGAGCTCGCACGCCGTGCACGCCTCGGGCCACGCCCACCGCGAGGAACTGCGCGACCTGCTCCTCGCCGTGCGGCCCGAGCTTTTCGTGCCCGTGCACGGCGAATACCAGCACCTCGTCATGCACGGGCGCCTCGCCGAAAGCTGCGGCGTGCGCCCGGAAAACGTCATCCTGCTCCAGGACGGCCAGCCGCTCACCATCCTCGAGCACGGCTTCCGCCTCGAGGAGCCCGTGCCCGTGGAGTGCACCCTCGTGGACGGCAAGGGTGTGGGCGACGTGGGCGCCTCGGTGCTGCGCGAGCGCCGCATCCTGGGCGACGAGGGCGTGGTCATAGTGTCACTGGTGCTGGACGCGGAGACGGGCAGCGTGCTCCACGGGCCGGAGATGATCTCGCGCGGGTTCGTGTTCGAGCAGCAGTTGAGCCATGTGCTCGAAGACGCCAAGTGCCTCGTGCTGGACGAGCTGGAAAACTCGCCCGGGAGCACCAGCCGCCTGCGCGAGAACATCCGCACCTCGCTTCGCCGCTTCTTCCGGCGCGTTTTGGAGCGCGACCCGGTGGTGGTGCCGGTCATCAGCGAGGTTTAGGCGCGAGCCTTCGCGACAGTCTCCGGGCGCCCGGTTGAAACCGCCTCTTTGCCTTTGCTCTCCTTGTGCGTGGGTGGTGCGTCTGTGGTGAGTGTGTAACGCCGAAATTATCCGTCAAAAACAGCCTTTTCGGCGCTGGCTGCGTCAGAG
>CAMWVJ010000165.1 GCA_947177645.1 uncultured Desulfovibrio sp. | reverse complement strand
GCAGTGGAGGGCCAGCGGCAAAAGCCACCACAGGCAGCCCCCGCGTTTTTGCGGAGCCGGGGCTGCGGGCGGCGTAACGGGTGGCGGCGCTGCGGGCGCTTCAGGCGCGGGCTCGGCCGCGACCCGGGGCACGGCGAGGCGGCTCAGGTTGGCCGGCTCCACGCCGGGCGTGCCGGGCCCGAAGCCCCAGCAGGTGAACACGGGCTGGTCGCCCACCGCATAGAGGGCCGAATCGTCGGGATAGCAGAGTGCGAGCCTCAGGATATTGCCGCGCGTCACCTTGAGCGGGTCCTGCGAATGGATGAGCTCCTCGGCGTAGCGCGAGATCTCGGCGCCCATGTGCGCCAGTTGCGCGCGCGCGGCGTCCTGCTTGTCAGGCGCGAGCTTTGACAGGGGCTGCGCTTCGCCCTGCACGGGCGAATACCAGTCGATGGTGCCATCGGCCGCGTTCTCCACCGGGCGGGCGAAAAGCAGCACATAGGCGTCGCCGAACTTGCGCAGCAGCATGTCGCGGATCTGCGGGAAGCTCGCGCTGGCCGCGATGCCCTGGAAGGCCAGGGCGTGCATGTCCGCGCGGGGCGTGGAGGCGATACGGGTGCCGCTCATGGGGCCTCCGTGGCGGCCGGCGCCTTCTTGACCTCGATGCCCTGCGCCGCGAGAAAGCGCATGAGGTCCGCGGCGGTGAGGGCGATGGAAGCCTGGCGGTAGCTGCCTTCGTCAAGGGAGATCATGGTATTGATGCCCACCACTTCGCCGCGCTCGTTGACGAGCGGGCCGCCGCTGTTGCCCGGAGAAATGGGCGCGGTATGCACCACGAGCGGCGGCTTGCGGTCGAGCACGGCGCTGACCACGCCCTCGGTGTAGGAAAGCTCGGGCATGGCCGTGAGATCCTTGCCGGTGAGCAGGCGCCGGTAGGCCGGGTCGTTCTTGCCCACGATGTCCGGGAAGCCCCAGGCGCCCACCTTGTCCGTGCGGCGCGCGCCATCGGCGAACACGAGCACCGCCGGGTGCGCGCCCGAGGGCGGCTCCACGGCGACGAGGGCATAATCGCCCTGGGCCTTGCCGCTGGCCGCAAGCACGCGCCCGGGCACGGGGCGCCCCAGGGCCTTGCTCGTCACGAGCAGGCCGCCTTGCGCGTTCTCCACCACATGCCGGTTGGTGGCCACGCGCCCCGGGGCTACAAAAAAGCCCGAGCCCGGGGCGCCGTGGCCCTGCCCGTCCACGCTGACGAGGAAGACGCAGGCGTCTTCCACCGCCGACGGCGTGGCGCCCACCGGGGCCGCAACAGCCGGAGTTGAGGGGTGGCTGACGGGCGCTGGAGTTTCGCCGGCCGCCCCGGAAGTTTCGGGCGCTTGCGGCGTTGCGGGGGCTGCTCCGGCCGGTGCGGCGGGCTGGAGCTTGGCCTTGGCCTCACAGGGCGGGAGCGCCAGCAGGGCCGAGAGCGCGTCCCGCTCTTCCGTCAGGGTGGCGAGGCGCGCGCGCAGGGCCGCATCGGCTTCGAGCCGGGCCTCGTGCTCGGCCCACACGCGCTGGCAGGCCCAAACGAGGGCGCCCAGCAAAAGCAGGCTCACGAGCAGCGGCAGCCACGGCCGCGCTTTTTGGGTGGAGTCTTCACTCATGGCGCATGCTCCGGCTCTCAGGCCCGGATGTCCGCAAGGGCTTCGTTGATTTCCTGGGTCTGGCGGCTCGTGACCTCGGCGGCTTCGCTCTTTTCCCGGTCAAGGGCCGCGGTCTTTTGCGTCAGGGCCTGCTTTTTCTGGCGCGCGGCCCGGATGGCCTGGGTCTTCTGCTTCTGGCGCGCGGGGCTTTGCGTGACCGCACGTTCCTCATTGGCGAAGGCCTGCTCGTACTGCTGGTCGAGGTTGCGGGCATGGGTCACGGCATCGCCGAGGAGGGCAATGGCCTCCTCGCGGCCGGACGAGATCTCGGCGAAGCGCTTGGCCGCGGTTTCGCGGTCAATGGCCTTGGCCTTGATGTCCTTGAGGAGCAGGGCGAATTGCTGGTCATAGCACTGGAGCGAGGTGCGCGCCGCGGCGCTCGTGATGTCGAGGTCGGAAATATCGCCGTCGATGTTCTGGAGGTAGGCCGCCATGCGCATATTGTCGTCGCGCTGGTGCTGGGCCTGGGCATGGCTCGCGCCCATGATGCCGCCCGCGGCCGCGCCCGACGCCGCGCCCACGGCGGCGCCCTCCCACTTTCCACCGCTCAGCAGCAGCCCGAGCAGTGCTCCGCCGAGCGCGCCCAGAGCCGCGCCGCCGCCGGCGCCCTTGGCCACGTCGTGCTCGCGTTCGCGCAGGTCCTGGATGGGGCGGTAGCAGCCGGGATAGTAGTTGACGGTGGTTTTCTGTTCGCCGTAGCGGCTGGCGCAGCCGACAAGGCCTGACAGAAGCAGGGGGATGGGCAGGATCAGGGCGAGCAGACGGCGCATGCGACCTCCCGGATATGCGGCGGACACGCGGTAGACAGGCGACAGACGGAAGACAGCGGCACAGGACGCCCGAGCAGGGGCGCCCGCGTGGCCGGCCCCTGCCTGTCCCCGCGCATGAAAATCTATGAAGCCAAAAGGCCGCTGTCAAACAGAATTTTCGGCGCCGTCAGGGCGCAGCGGCCCTTGCGGCGGGCTTGCCTGACCGGGCATTAGGGGATATGGGAGAAAGGATTTTCCGGCGGCCGCGGCGCCATTCGCCGCGCATCCCGCCGTGAGGGGGAACGCATGGCAATGCGCCTTTCACGCTCCATCGTGGGCGAGGCCGAGGCCCGCGCCGTGGCCCGCATCATCGAGGAGGACGGCTACCTCGGCATGGGCGCGGAGACGCGGCGCTTTGAGGAAGAGGTCGCCGCCTTTCTCGGGGTCGCGCCCTGGCAGGTGGTGAGCGTCAATTCGGGCACGGCCGCCCTGCATCTCGCTGTCTTTTCCGCATGCCAGGGGGCCGCGTTGCAGGGGGCCGGCGCGCCCGCGGACGCGCCCGAGGTGCTCGTGCCGTCGCTGACCTTCGTGGCCTCGTTCCAGGCCGTGCTCGCGGCCGGCTGCGTGCCCGTGGCCTGCGACGTGCTCCTCGACACCGGCACCCTCGACGTGGCCGACGCCGAGCGGCGCGTGACCCCGCGCACCATCGCGGTGATGCCCGTGGATTATGCGAGCAATCCCTGGCACCTCGACGAGACCTACGAGTTCGCGCGGCGCCACGGCCTGCGCGTGGTGGAGGACGCGGCCCACGCCTTTGGCTGCCGTCACCACGGCCGCAAGATCGGCTCCTTCGGGGACCTTGTCTGCTTCAGCTTTGACGGCATCAAGAACATCACCTGCGGCGAGGGCGGCTGCCTCGTGGCCTTTGACAAGGAATCGGCGCGCATTGCCGCGGACGCCCGCCTGCTCTCGGTGGAGGGCGATACAGAAAAGCGCTTTTCCGGCGCCCGTTCGTGGGACCCGGACGTGAAGCTCCCCGGCTGGCGCTACCACATGAGCAACATCATGGCGGCCATCGGACGCACCCAGCTCGCCCGGCTGGAGAGCGAATTCATCCCGGCCCGGCGCGAGCTCGCAAAGCTCTATGGCGAGCGGCTTTCGGGCGTCCCGGGCGTGGCGCTGCTGCGCACCGACCCGCGGGATTTCATCGTGCCCCACATCATGCCCGTGCGCATCCTCGACGGCCGCAAGAACGCCGTGGTGGACGCGCTCCAGGCCGAGGGCATCCCCACCGGCGTCCACTACAAGCCCAACCACCTGCTCACGCTCTTCGGCGGCGGCCGCGAACATCTGCCGGCCACAGAAGCACTCTATGCCGAGCTCGTGACGCTGCCCCTGCATCCGGGCCTTTCCGCCGATGATGTGGAAAGCGTCTGCACGGCGCTCGCCCGCGCGCTGGAGAACGCATGAACGCGCAAAATCTGGCGACCCTCCCCCAACCTGTTCCCCGGCCCGCGCCGCTGCTCGCCCTCGTCGTGCCCTGCTATAATGAGGAGGAGACCCTGCCGCGCACCATGGACGCGCTCTCGGCACTCCTCGCGGATTGCAAGGCCCGCGGCCTCGTGCAGCCGGAGAGTTATGCCCTTTATGTGGACGACGGCAGCCGCGACGCCACCTGGGCGCTCATCGAGCGCCGCCACGCCGAAGACCGGGCCTGCCGGGGCGTCAAGTTCGCGGGCAATGCCGGCCACCAGAACGCCGTGTGGGCCGGCATGGCGACCGCGGGGGA
>CAMWVJ010000164.1 GCA_947177645.1 uncultured Desulfovibrio sp. | reverse complement strand
CGGGGCGGCGGCGCGCCGTCTCGAGCATGGCGTCGAGCAGCAGCAGCGGCAGGCCGAGCAGGCGGTATTCCGGCCGGATGCCGAAGAGCATGATGCGGTAGCCGCCGCGGATCTCCGCGCGCGACCGCCACCAGTGCCACGGCGCCGAGATGCCGATCTTGCCGTTCAGGCGTTTCAAAAGCGGGTTCATGTCCGGCAGCGCCACCATGCCCGCGGCGGGCTCGCCCTTGTGGAAGAAAAGCAGGAAGAAATCCGGGTCGAGGATGGTCTTGAGTTCCTTCACGTGGCGCTCGGCCTCGCCCGGCGAGAGCGGCGAAAAGCCCCAGTTGTCCGCCCAGGACTCGCGGTAGATCTCGAGCATGGCGCGGATGTCCGCCGCCATGGTGGCCTTGCTCGAGGTGCGCGCCGTGAAGCGGCCCTCGGCCTTGAGCCGCGCCACCTCCTCCGTGAGCCAGTCGGGCAGCACGAGGCTCTTGCGCTCGATGAGGTAGGCGAAGAGGTCTTCCTCCTTGCGCAAGTGCCAGCTTTCCAGAAGGCGGGCGTACCACGGCGGGTTCCACGGCATCATGATGGCCGGGGGCCGGTCGAAGCCGTCCACGAGGAGGCCGCAGGTGTAGTTGGTGGAGGGATTGAGCGGCCCGCGAAGGTAGGTCATGCCCTCTCTGGCCAGCCAGTCCCTCGCGGCGGCGAGCAGGCCGTGCGCGGCCTCGGGGTCGTCCTCGCAGTCGAAAAAGCCGAAGGCCCCGCAGCTCTGGCCGGCATAGGCATTGTATTTCTCGTCCACGATGGCGGCGATACGGCCCACCGGGCGCCCGTCGCGCCACGCGAGGAAAAGCTCGCGCCGCGCGGTCTCCCAGAAGGGGTGCTTGCCGGGGGTGAGCAGGGCGCGGTCCTCGCTTTTGAGCGGTGGCACCCAGAGCGGGAAGTGGCCGAGGATGCGCCACGGCAGGTCGATGAAGGCGGAGAATTCCTCGCTCGTGCTGACTGGCTCGATGCGCGGGGCCATGCTAGTCCGTCACCAGCGCGCCCGTGAGCTCGCGCGGGGAAGCGGCGCCCGCGCGCTCGCAGGCGGCGGGAAGCTCCGCCACGAGGGCGAAGGCCGCGTCGGGCCGAAGGAAGTTGGCCGTGCCCACCTGAATGGCGCTCGCGCCCACGAGGAGGAATTCCAGCGCGTCGTCGGCCGTGATGATGCCGCCGAGCCCCACCACCGGGATGCTGACGGCCCGCGCCACCTGCCACACGCAGCGCAATGCCACGGGCTTGATGGCCGGCCCGGAGAGCCCGCCCACGATGTTGGCGAGCGCCGGGCGCCGCCTTGGCAGGTCAACCGCCATGCCGAGCAGGGTGTTGATGCACGAGACGCTGTCCGCCCCGGCGTCCTCCACGCTCTTCGCCATGAGGGCGATGTCCGTCACGTTGGGCGAGAGCTTGACCATCACGTGCTTGTCCGGCGCGCCCTCGCGCACGGCGCGGGTGACGGCGTGGGCGAGCTTCGGATCCTGCCCGAAGAGGGCGCCGCCCGCGGCCACATTGGGGCAGGAGACATTGACCTCGAGGGCGGCGATGCCCGGCTCCCCGTTGAGGCGGCTCGCGAGCTCGCGGAATTCCTCCGGGCTCGTGGCGTAGAGGTTGGCGACGATGGCCGTCTCGCGCCAGGGAAGATGCGGGAGCTTGAAATTGAGGAAGGCCTCCACCCCGTCGTTCTGGAGTCCCACGGCGTTGAGCATGCCGGCCGTGGTCTCCACGATGCGCGGCTGCGGGTTGCCCTGGCGCGGCTTGAGCGACAGCCCCTTGACCACGATGCCGCCGAGAGAGGCGAGGTCGCCGTAGGGCGCGAATTCAAGGCCGCTCCCGAAGGTGCCCGAGGCCGTGAGTACGGGGTTTTTCAGGGTGAGGTCGCGGCACTGGCCCTTGAGGGTGATGGAAAGGTCCATATCAAAGCTCTACCTGGTTGGCCCAGAACACCGGCCCCTGGGTGCAGACCTGTACGGGCGTCTCGCGCGTGGCGGCCACGGGCCACGCGGCCGTGGTGCGCGTCACGCAGCCAAGGCAGGCGCCCACGCCGCAGGCCATGCGGTTTTCGAGCGAGAGCTGGGCGCGCGCGCCGAATTTGGCGGCCAGCTGCTGCACGGTCAAAAGGAAGGGCCGCGGCCCGCAGGCGAGCACGAGGCCGTGCTGCTCCGCATTGTCGCGGATGCGCTCCTGCAGGGAAAAGAGGAAATCGTCGAGGTCGCCGGATTCGGGCTCGCGCAGGGTGTCCACGGGGATGCGCTCGTTGATGCTGTCCACCGGGTAGCAGCCCAGGGGCTCGCGATGGCCGAAGAGCATGGTAAGGTTCCACGGCTGCGGGTGCCGGTTCACATAGCCCACGAAAGGCACGATACCCATGCCGCCGGCGAGCAGCAGGGTGGGGGTATCCTCCTCCATGGCGAAGCCGTTCCCGAGCGGGCCCCAGACGCGCACTTCGTCGCCGGGGGCGAGCTTCGCCATGCGCTGCGTGCCGCGGCCGTGCACCTGAAAAAAGCAGATGAGGTGCCGGGCCGTCATGTGGCAGATGCCGAAGGGCCTGGCCCAGGGGATCTCGAGGCCGAAGGAGAGCGGCCGCACCATGACGAACTGGCCGGGGCGCCAGCGGTTCCAGTCGGGCCAGTCGGGGCGGGAGAGGCGCAGGGCGAAGAAGCGGTGCTCCGGCCCGGTCTGGCCGAAGGGCACCAGATCGAGGACCGTCAGCAGGCTCGAGGATGGAGTGGACATGGCGTTGCTATACTCCGGGAGGGCCGCGGCGGTCAACCGAGGGCCGGCCGGCGCCTGCGGGCCGGGGCTTTCCCCCCGGGGCTTTGCGCGCTAGCATGCGCAAGCAGAGGAGGGGAACATGGAAACACTGGCAGGCGAGGAAAGGGAGGCGGGCGTGACCCCCGAGGCGCGCGCGATGTATGCGGCGCGGCGCGACAGGCTGCGCGGCCTCATGGCCGAACGCGGGCTGGACGCCCTTCTGGTGAGCCGGGCGCCCAATCGCTTTTATCTCTCCGGCTTCGAGCTGCATGACCCGCAATGCAACGAGAGCGCGGGCGCGCTCGTCATCACGGCGGACGGGCGCGACTGGCTGGCCACGGACGCGCGTTATACGGACGCGGCCGCGCGCCTCTGGGAGGAGGATCGCATCTTCCGCTACGGCGGCGACGCCGCGCGCGACCTCGCCGGCCTTTTGCGGCGCTCGGGCGCCCGCGCGGGCTTCGAGGCCAAGGGCGTGAGCTTTGCCTTCGGGCGGGAGCTCATGGCCCATGCCGGGCGCTTCCCCGCGCTTGAGGCGGCGGACGGCCTTGTGGAGCGGCTGCGGCGCTGCAAGGAGCCGGCCGAGATCGCGGCCATGGAAAAGAGCTTCGCGCTCAACCACAGGCTCATGCGCCATGTGGAGGAGGGGCTTGCCAGCGGCGAGTGGCGCGGGCGCGAAGAACGGGAACTGGCGTGGGAGGTGGAGCGCTTCTTCCGCGAGAACGGGGCCGAAGGCCTCGCCTTTGCGAGCATCGTGGCGGCGGGGCCCAACGGGGCGCTCCCGCATGCCATCCCCGGGGCCACGCGCATCCCGGCCGAGGGGCCGGTACTGGTGGATGTGGGCTGCCGGGTGGACAGCTACTGTTCTGACCAGACGCGCACCTTCTGGGCCGGGGACGCGCCGGGCAAGGAATTTTCGCGCACGCTTTCGCTGGTGCGCGAGGCGCAGGCCGCGGCCATGGCCGTCATGAAGCCGGGCGTGGCCTTCGCCGAGGTCTATGCGGCGGCTGCGGCCGTCTTCGCCGCCGCCGGGGTGGAAAAGCGCTTCACCCATGGCCTCGGGCACGGCGTGGGCCTCGAGACGCACGAGGCGCCGAGCCTGTCGCCGCGTGCCTCGGGCGCGCTGCTTCCGGGCATGACCGTCACTGTGGAGCCGGGCCTGTACTATCCCGAGTGGGGCGGCGTGCGCTGGGAGCACACCGTGCTCGTCACGGAAGACGGCATCCGGCCTTTCTGAGGCCGAAGCCCCCCCAACCCGGTCCCGGGGGCGGCGCCCCTACTGTTTCAGGCAGTGCACGGAGGCCGGCGGCAGCGGCAGCACGGGCGAGCGCAGATCCTCGCGGAACTCGCGCCAGCTGCGGCTCACGTTGAGGGCCTCCTCGGCCACGTCGCGCAAGGCCACATAGCTTTCCGCCAGGGTGAGGCGGTCGGTGTCGATGACGGCATCGGCGTGGCGCGG
>CAMWVJ010000163.1 GCA_947177645.1 uncultured Desulfovibrio sp. | reverse complement strand
CATGCCCACGGCGTCGGCCCCCCACTGGCGGTACATGCGCGTTTCGGCAGGGGTCTCCATTTCCGGGCCGTGGACGCCGATATAGACGCCCTCTTCCAGCCGGATGCCGAGCCTGAGCGCCGCGGCCTGCGCCAGCTGGCGGAACTCGCGGTCATAGGGCGCGCTCATGTCCGGAAAGCGCTCGCCCAAGGCGTCGCAGTTGGGGCCGGTGAGCGGCGAGACGCCGGTGTGGTTGATCATGTCCGCGATGCACATGAGGGAGCCGGCCTCGAAGAACGGGTCGAGCGCGCCGGCCGCGTTGGTGATGACGAGCGCGCGGGCGCCGAGGCCGGCCATGACGCGCACGCCCATGCAGACTTCGGCGGGCGTTCGCCCCTCATAGAGGTGGCAGCGCCCGAGCTGCGCCAGCACGGCCACGCCGGAAAGCCGCCCCCACACGAAGGCCCCGGCATGCGAATCCACGCCCGGGCGGGGCATGCCCGGCACCTCGGCAAAGGGCACGCGCACGCTGCCCGCCCCGGCCATGAGCGTTTCGCCCAGGCCCGAGAGGCCCGTGCCGAGCACGAGCGCCACGGGCGCCCGCGCAAGGTCGGCGCCGCCGGCCTCAAGCGCCGAGCGCAAGGCGGCCACGGCATGCTGGACTTCTTGCGGATTTTGCATAGAATCATCCCTTGATGGTGAAAACGGCGCCGCGCCGCTGCGCGCAAGCCCCGCGCGGGCTTGCGGCCGCAGGATATGCCGGAAGGCCGTTTCCCACAAGCCCGCGCCGCAAGGCGCGTACCGCAGAGCCTTTTGGGGAGAATCGCGTGAGCAAGGCCCAGGACAGCAAGAAGAAAGCGGCACCCGAGGCCGCCCCCGCCCCGGACCTCTCGGGCCACAAGGTGCTCGTGGCCAACCGGGGCGAGATCGCCATGCGCATCATGCAGGCCTGCCGCAAGCTCGGCGTGGGCTTTGCCGCCATCTATACCGGCGAGGACGAAGCCTCGGGCCATGTGGAGCTGGCGCGGCGCATCGGCGGCGAGAAGAGCCTGTTCCGCGTCTCTTCCTACCATGACGCCAACGAGCTCATGGCCGTGGCCGACGAGGCCGGGTGCACGGCCGTCCACCCCGGCTACGGCTTCTTTGCCGAGGATTTCCGCTTCGCCCGCCGCGTGACCAAGCGCGACCGGGCCATGATCTTCATCGGCCCCTCGTGGAAGATCATCCGCGAGCTCGGCGACAAGATCAACACCAAGCGCCTCGCGCGCAGCCTCAACGTGCCCACGGTGCCCGGCTCCGACCGGCCCATCTATGACGAGCTGGAGGCCGAGCGCATCGCCAAGTCGGTGTTTGAATTTCAGGAGGCGCAGGGCATCCAGCGGCCGCTCGTGCTCGTCAAGGCTTCGGCGGGCGGCGGCGGCATGGGCATCGAGGAGGTCTACGACCCGGACCAGTTCCGCTCCGTCTATCGCCGCATCCGCAACTACGCCCTTCGCCAGTTCAAGGACGAGGGCGTGCTCATCGAGCAGCGCATCACGGATTTCAACCACCTGGAAGTGCAGATCGTTTCCGACCGCTCGGGCCGCAACCCCGTGCATTTCGGCACGCGCAACTGTTCCATCCAGTCCACGGGCCTGCAAAAGCGCATCGAGGTGGCCCCGGGCTTCGCGCCTGAGACCCTGCACTACACCTTTGACGCCAACCGCGTGCTCACCGACATCGTGGATTATTCCCTCGCCATGGCGAAAAAGGTGGGCTACGACAATGTGGGCACCTGGGAATGGATCGTCACCCGCAAGGGCGAACCCTTCCTCATGGAGGTGAACACGCGCATCCAGGTGGAGAACGGCGTTTCGGCCTGCATCGCGCGCGTGCGCGGCGAGGAGGGGGTCGACCTCATCGCCGAGCAGATCCGCACGGGCCTCGGCGAGCCCCTGGGCTACTCCCAGGCGGAGATCGCCACCGAGGGCGTGGGCGTGGAATACCGCCTCATCGCCGAAGACCCGGACAACAACTTCACCCCCTGGGTGGGCCGCATCGAGCATTTCTCGTGGACGCCGGCGCCCTGGCTCACCGTGCTCACCCATGTGCCGCTCGACCATCCTTACGAAATTCCTACGGAATTTGACCCCAACCTGGCGCTCGCCATCATCTGGGGCAAGGACATCGACGAAGCCAAGGAGCGGGGCCTTGCCTTTCTCGATTCCCTCAAGCTCGAGGGCGTCAACGGCGCGGGCGAGCCGCTTAAATCCAACGTGAATTTCCTCAAGGCCAATACCGGGCGCATCCTCCGCTTCTGAGGGCGCGAGCAAAGGGCGAAATGGACAACAATATCGCAAAACGCATCCAGAGCCTGCGCGACAGGCTCGCCTACCTGCAGGATATTTTCGCGGGCAAGCACGCGGACAATGCCGACCTTTTGCGCGAGCGGCTGGACGGCTTCGCCCGGCGCGCGGCCGACGGCTCCCTCGAGGACCCCTACGCCGAGCTCGCCACCGTGGAGGACCTGTTCTCGTATGTGGAGCGGCGCCTCGACAACGAGATCACGCCCATGGACAAGGTGCGCATCGTGCGCCACCCGCAGCGCATCTGCCTGCGCGACATCCTTGAAAACGTCTACGACAACTTCACCGAGGTAGGCGGCCAGGACGAGCACAGCCTTGACCCGAGCATGCTCATCGCGCGGGCGGTCATCATCCGCCGCCGCGGCAAGAAGACCTACCAGCAGTCGGTGCTTGTCATCGGGCAGGAAAAGGGCCACGGCGCCGAGTTCCGCAACGGCGGCTCGGTGAAGCCCTGGGGCAATGCCAAGGCCCTGCAATACATGCGCGTCGCCGAGACTGAGGGCATCCCCATCCACGCCTACATCTTCACGCCCGGCTCCTACCCCATCGAGGACTATCCCGGCGCGGCCCAGCAGATCGCGCGCAATATCTACGGCATGGCGGGCCTGCGCGTGCCCGTGGTGGCCGTCATCTCCGAGGGCGGCTCCGGCGGGGCGGAGGCCATCGGCCTCGCCGACAAGCGGCTCATGCTCTCGCACGGCTATTATTCCGTCATCTCGCCCGAGGGCGCCGCCGCCATCGAGGGGCGCCTCAAGGCCGGCGAGCGCGCCACGCCCGAGCTCATCGAGCACTGCGCCGAAAACCTGCACATCACGGCCGAAGACAATTTGCGCTTCGGCTATATCGACCGCATCGTGCAGGAGCCGCCGCTCGGCGCCCGGCCCTGGCACTTTGAATTTTTCCGCAATTTGCGGCAGGAGGTGCTCCGCGCCACGGACGAGGTGGTCATCTCCACGCGCAGGCTCCCTATGTTCCGCGGGCTCGCGCTCTCGCGGCGGCGTAACCCCGAGGCCAATCTCGACGAGATGCACATGCGCTGGGGCCTCACCCCGGCCGCCAGGCTGCGCCTGCGCGAACGCCGCCAGCAGAAGTTCCTCCGGCTCTCGCGCAATGCCGCCATGGACCGCCGCCCCTTCCTCACCAAGACGGCCACGGCCTTCTGGGACTGGGCGAGCAAGCCCTGGGTGGCCTTCAAATACGATTTTTACCGCAAGCACCGGCGCAAGCTCAGCGGCTTCATGGAAGAAGTGGGCAACGAGTGGGAGACCTTCAAGGGGCGCCTGTTCTCGCCGCTGCACAAGATCACCGGGCCGCGCGCCAAAAAGGACGACGCCGCGAGCGAGCTCACCGCGCTTTCCGCCTGGTCGGGCGACGGGCGGCGCCGCAAATGGAACTACATCTCGCCGCGCTACAAGATCGACCGCGCCGTCACCTGCCCCAACAGCGCCTCTTACGGCTGCCTCGACCTCTGGGGGCCCGACCTCTTCGCCGAGTTCGCCGGCGTGTGCAGCCATTGCGGCTACCACTTCCCCATGGAGCCGGAATGGTATGTGAAAAACGTGTTCGACGAAGGCTCGGTGTTTGAGTTCAACAGCGAGATCGAGGCCGGCAACCCGCTCAACTTCCCGGGCTTTGCCGAGCGCATCGCCGCTGCGCAGAAAAAGACCGGCGCCAAGAGCGGCTGCATGACCTTCGAGGCGCGCATCGACAATATCAAGATGGTGGTGGCCATGCTCATGGGCACCTTCCGCGGCGGCTCCGTGGGCGCGGCCGAGGGCTTCAAGTTCGTGGAGGCGGCCGAGCGCGCCGCCAAGAAGCGCCAGCCCTTCCTCGCCTATGTGCACGGCACCGCGGGCATCCGCATCCAGGAGGGCACGCACGGCGTCATCCAGATGCCGCGCTGCACC
>CAMWVJ010000162.1 GCA_947177645.1 uncultured Desulfovibrio sp. | reverse complement strand
AAACGGCCCAAAGACTCAGCCTCGGCGACTGCGCCGTCTAGGAGTGCAGGAAGCCCGAAGCGACGCGTTGGGTTGGCCTTTATGACCGCATGCGGCCCGTGCAGCGCCTTACGGTAGACAGGAAATATGTGGCACCCCCGCCGGAAGAGGCCGCGCGCATCAAGCGTGACCGCGAAAAAGTGGCCGCGGCCCTTGCGCAGCGCCTGTCGGAGCGCCAGTGGGAATTGCCGCTGGATCGCCCCGTGCCCGGGACGGTCTCGAGCCTGTTTGGCCTGAAGCGCGTGTTCAACGGCGAGCCGCGCGGCATGCACCGCGGGCTCGATCTGCGCGGCGCCCAGGGTTCGCCCATCCATGCCTGCGCCGACGGCGTAGTGGCGCTCGTGGACGACCTGTATTTTTCCGGCAATGCGGTCTATATCAATCACGGCGACGGCGTGTTCACCTCCTACCTCCACATGTCGAAGCCGCTGGTCAAGCCCGGGGAGCATGTGAAGCGCGGCCAGGTCATCGGGCTCGTGGGCGCCACCGGCCGCGTGACCGGGCCGCACCTGCACCTCGGGCTCGTGGTGCAGGGGGAATCGGTGGACCCGCAGCCGCTGCTCGCGCCCGCGGAGCAGGTGAAGCCGGCGCCCGCGGCAGGAGGCGAAAAGAAATGAAGTGCAAAAAGCCGGCCCGCTTTGAGGAGGCCATGACGCGCCTCCAGGAAATCGTCAACGCCCTTGAGGACGGCCAGCAGCCGCTGGAGCAGGGTATCGCCCTGTATAAGGAGGGTGCCGCCCTGGCGCGTTTTTGCCGCGAGCAGCTCGAAAAGGCGCGCCACGAAATCTCCGTCTGGCAGGAGGGCGAGGCTGTGCCCTTTGCGGGACTTGAGAGCGAAGAGGAGGAAGGCGCATGACAGCCCCCGAACACAGGCCGCACTTGCCTGAGGTCATGGACCAGGCATCCATGAAGGAATTGCTCAAGCGCCGCGGGGTCGCCGTGGAGCTGTGGCTCGCCTCGTGCCTCGATGACCGCGACATGCCCCCGCGGCTGCGCGAGGCCATGCTCTACAGCCTCCAGGCCGGCGGCAAGCGCCTCCGGCCCGTGCTCTGCATCACCTGCGCGGAACTGTGCGGCCTCGAGGAGCTGCGCATGCTGCCCTTTGCCGGCGCCATTGAGATGATCCACACCTATTCGCTCATCCATGACGACCTCCCCGCCATGGACGATGACGACCTCAGGCGGGGCAAGCCCTCCAACCACAAGGCTTTTGACGAGGCCACGGCCATCCTTGCCGGCGACGGCCTGCTCACCGACGCCTTCGGCGCCATGTGCCGCGCGCGCGTGCCGGCGCGGCCGCTTCTGGCCGCCATCGCGGAGATCGCCATGGCCGCCGGCTCCTCCGGCATGGTGGGCGGGCAGGAATGGGACATGATCCACACCGGCCGCCCCTCCATCACTCTGGAAGAGCTTCAGACCATGCACGCCATGAAGACCGGGGCGCTTTTGCGGGCATCCTGCGTGTGCGGCGCGCTCCTCGCCGAGGCGGACAGCGCCGTCATCGACGCCATCGGCGAATACGGTTCGGCGCTAGGCATGGCCTTCCAGATCGCGGACGACATCCTGGATGTGACGGCGGATACCGCCGTGCTCGGCAAGCCCGCCGGCAGCGACGCGGCGCAGGGCAAGAACACCTATCCGTCCATGGTGGGCCTTGCGCAAAGCCGGGAGCTGGCGCTGGCCCAGGCGGCGCGGGCCAAGGCCGCGCTCGCGCCCTTCACCGGGCAGGAGGCAGCATTCCTGCGCGCGCTCGCCGACTATACCGTGAGCCGGGCCTGCTGACATGGCGCAAAACGCTGCGGCCCTCCATCTTGACGACATCGCGGACCCGGCCCAACTGCTCGGCCTGCCGGACGCGGAGCTCGCACGGCTCGCCGGCGAGGTGCGCGAACGCATCATCACCACTGTGGCGGCCAACGGCGGGCATCTTGCGCCGTCCCTCGGCGTGGTGGAGCTGACGCTCGCCCTGCTCTCGGAATTTGACCTCAACCACGACAAGCTCATCTGGGACGTGGGCCACCAGGCCTACGCCCACAAGCTGCTCACCGGCCGCGCCCCCGAATTTGGGAGCCTCAGGCGCCTCGGCGGCATTTCCGGCTTTCCGCGCCCCGGGGAAAGCCCTTATGACCATTTCGGGGTGGGGCATTCCTCCACCTCCATCTCCGCGGCCCTCGGCATGGCGCAGGCGCGCGACCTCGCGGGCCAGAGGCACCACGTCCTCGCGGTCATCGGCGACGGCTCGCTCACGGGCGGCGAGGCCTTCGAGGGGCTGAACCTTGCGGGCCACATGGGGCGGCGGCTCATCGTGGTGCTCAATGACAATGAAATGTCCATCTCGCCCAATGTGGGCGCGCTGTCGCTCTTTTTGAGCCGCACCCTGTCGAGCCGCTGGGTGCGCCAGACCAGGCGCGAGGTATTGCGCTTTTTGCGCAGCATCCCGCGCATCGGCCAGAAGCTCGCCATCTACGCCATGCGCGGCGAGTGGAGCTTCAAGTCCTTCTTCACGCCCGGCATGCTCTTCGAGGCCTTCCGCTTCACCTATATCGGGCCGGTGGACGGCCACGACATCCCGGCCTTGCGGCGCCACCTGCAAATGGCCGCGGCCGTGGAGGACGGCCCGGTGCTCCTGCACGTGCGCACCCGCAAGGGCAAGGGCTACGCCCCGGCCGAGAGCGACCCCACGCGCTTCCACGGCGTGGGCCTGTTCAGCCCGGAGACGGGCGAGGCCGTGGCCCCTGCCGGTAAAAAATCCCCGCCGGCCTTTACCCGCGTGTTCGGCGAGACTCTGGTGGAGCTTGCCGAAAAGGACAAGCGCATCATCGCCATCACCGCCGCGATGCCCGAGGGCACAGGCACGGACAAGTTCCGCGCGCGCTTTCCCGAGCGCTTTGTGGACACCGGCATCTGCGAGCAGCATGCCGTGACCTTCGCCGCGGGCCTTGCGAGCCAGGGCTTCCGGCCGGTGCTCGCCATTTATTCCACCTTTCTCCAGCGCGGCTATGATCAGGTGGTGCACGACGTGTGCCTCCAGAACCTGCCCGTCACCTTCTGCATCGACCGGGCGGGCCTCGTGGGAGCGGACGGCGCCACGCATCACGGCGCCTTCGACATCGCCTATTTGCGGCACATCCCCCATATGCGGCTTCTGGCCCCGCGGGATGAGGACATGCTGCGCCACGCCCTGAAGACCGCGCTCGCGCAGGACGGCCCCTGCGCCGTGCGCTATCCCCGCGGCGCGGGCGTGGGGGTGGAGCGAACGGGCGCGCCCCGCGTGCTCCCGGAAGGAGTGGGCGAAGTGCTCCGCGAGGGGGAAGGGCTCGCCATCATCGCGGCCGGCCCCTGCGCGCATGCGGCACTTGCGGCCTCAGCCCGCATCGAGGAAGAGACGGGGGTGCGCCCGCTGGTCTTCGACCCCGTGTGGCTCAAGCCGCTCCCCGAGGCACAGCTGGCCGACCTCGCCGGCCGCTTCGACCGCCTGCTCTTCGTGGAGGAGGGGACGCGCGCCGGCGGCTTTGCCTCGGCTGCGCTGGAATATTTGAGCGATGCCGGCCTCTTGCGTGGCCAGCGCATCCGCCGCCTCGGGCTGGAGGACGCCTTTGTGCAGCACGGCACGCAGGCTGAATTGCGCGGGCTTCAGGGCCTTGATGTGGAGGGTGTGGCGGCTGCGGGCCTTGAGCTTTTGCGCGGGGACTGAGCGGCTTTTGTGAAGCGGACGCTTCCGCCGCGCACCAGGGCCTCGACAGCGCCCGGAAGCTGGAAGCGCGTATTGCCGCGGCCTTCGCGCAAGGCTTCGTCCAGCGAAAGCAGGGTGACACCCCGGGCCTGTCCCCGGCTCCCGCTGTCGCCTCCTTGGCTCCCGATTGCGCGCAAGGCCCGCATATAAAGGCGCAGCCGCGACGCCGGATGCAGCCCTGCAAGCAGGGCGCGCGGCAGGACGATGGCCGGGGCGCCGTCTTCTTCGATTTCTTCCCATGGCTGGGCCGCAAGGGCCGCATCCAGCGTTCTTTCCCAAAAGTCGCCGTCCAACTCCCCGAGGCGGTGCAGCGTGGTGCACGTCCTGTCCAGCGCCGGGTTTTCGCGCCGAAGCTGCGGCAAGACCTCGTGCCTGAGCCGGTTGCGGCGGAAGGCGAGGCTCGCGTTGCTCGCGTCCTCGCGCCAGGGAATCGCCAGGTGCCGCAGCAGGGCCCGCAGCGTGTCGGGCGGCGTGAAG
>CAMWVJ010000161.1 GCA_947177645.1 uncultured Desulfovibrio sp. | reverse complement strand
CGCTCGATCCAGCGGCTTTCCCCATAGGCGGCGAAAAAGGCGGCTTCGTCCGCTGGCGCGGCCGCGGCGGCCGATTTGGCGGGCGCGTCTTTCGCGGCGCCGTCTGGCTCGGGCGTGCCGGCAAAGGGGTTCCAGGAGGCCACGTTCACCGTGTCCATGTCCAGCTCGGGCAGGGGTTCGGCCTCGGCCGAGGCCGCGTCCGCAGGCTCGGCGTCGGCGAGCTCGAGAAAGCGGCGCGTGGCCTCGGGGTGCATGTCGGCGATGGCGGCGTCGCGGATGGGCAGGCTGGGCAGGAGCTGGCCCATGCGGCCCTGCTGGGTCTCCAGCTGGCCCAGGCGGTTGAAGAGGTTGCGGATGAGCTGGAGCTTCTGCTTGCGGATCTCCTCGCGGTCGTCGGTGCGGTAGAAGGCCGCCAGCCGGCGCTCCACGGCCTCGCGCGTGGCCTGCACGTTCTGGAGGAGCTGGTCGCGCTTGATGTCCGGGTTGCAGAGCGGGCTCAGGCTTTCGCGGATATAGGTGATGCCGCCGTCATTGAGCTTCATGGCCTCGTCCCAGGCTCGGGCCGGCTCGCGGAAGTGCGCGGCCACGAGCGGGCTTTGCAAAAAGGCTGACTGGAGGCGCGCCACATAGTCCTGCCGCTCGGGGCGGATGCCCTTTTCCTGGTCGCCGTCGTATTCCATCACCGCGTCAAAGCGGAAATTGGGGTTGCGCAAAAGGAAGATGTTGTCGAAGCCGCGCTCGGGCGTCCAGTGGGCCGGCCAGTCGTGCTGCTTGCCGAAAAAGTCCAGCAGCGAAGCGTGGAGCCGGTTGTCCCAGCGGCTTTCCAGCGAGGGCGCGCCCTTCTTGTCCTCAAATTCCATGTCGAACTTGGTGAGGATGAAGAAGAGCGAGGGCGGCCGGCCGGCGCGGTCTTCGGGCCGCTCGCCGTGCGTGGTGCGCACCCATTCGTCGATGACGCCGGGAAGATCCTGGACCTCTTGGTTGCTCGGGCCGATGCAGAGCAGCATGCTCGTGAGTTCGCGCTCGGCGCAGTAGCGCTGGAAGAGATAGGCCACCTTGCCGCGCAGGAAAAGCTCCTTGAGCATGCCCTCCTTGCCGAGTTCGCGGCGCACGTCGTCGAGCTTGTAGCGCGAGCGGTAGCCCGGGAAGTCGAGCAGGTCGGTATGGTCGAAATAGGGCGCCGGCTTTTCGCGCATGACGATGGTGAGCTCGGCCGTGAGCGCGGTCACGACCGCCCGGGGGAGGCTCGCGTGCACGCCCGCGGGCGTGAGCACGTCGAGCGAGCCCTCGGCCCTGGCGCGCTCGGGGTCGTCCAGCCCGGCGAGCGTGGCCACGTCGATGATGCTCGTGTCGCGCGGGATGAGGGCGTCGAGCGGGAGATACGCGCGTTCCGCATAGCCCAGGGAGTCCAGCGCCTTGAGGAGCTGGCGCAAGAGGTCGGTGAAGGGCGCCACTTCATCCCAAATCAGGGAATAGAGCCGCACGCGACCCTCGAGGTCGAGCACGGGGCCGAGCGCGAGCGCCTGGTCCCAGTAGGAGCGCTCCAGCTCCTGCACGCGGGCCTTGGCGCGGAAGTCCTTGACGAGGTATTCGCGCAGGTCTTCCAGCGCGTCGAGGTCGGCCGAGGGCGAGCCGCTGCCCGCAGGCAGGCTCTGGGCGCGCTGTTTGAGCGCCTTGAGCGTGGCCTCGATGTCGCTTTGCGGGGCCTCCTTGTGCTCGCAGTCCGCATAATAGGTATTAGCGATGATCTTGACGAGATCGGTCTCGGACAAAAGGCGGATCTGCACGGGATGGTCCGGGGGTAGGTCTTTCGGCTGCGTCATGGTGAAGCGCGTGACAAGGCCCGTGGATTCCTTGCCGCCCTCGGGGTTGATCTCGCTGATGAAGTCCTTTGTCTGGTTCCCGAACACGGCGAGAAGCGAGTGCCCGGCGTCGCGCGCCAAGGCCGAGATGAGGTAGGACTTGCCCGCCTGACTCGGCCCGAAAACGCCGGCGCACATCTTGCGCCCGGCCGCGCGCGAGCAGCGGCGGAAGACGCGGGCGGCGCGGCGCAGTTCCTTGAGCAGGCCCTCCTGCTCGCCGCGCACGAGCTCGCCGTTGCGCGAGACCCAGGCGCCGGCGTCCGTGCAGGCCTGGGCGAGGTCGGCGCAATATGTCGCAAGTTCCATGCAAATGCTCCTTTATGCGGCAAGCCCGGGAAATACCGTGCCTCAGTCGCCGTAGACGATGCCGGTGTCCATCCAGAAGCCCTCGTCGCGGGGCAAGGTCTGGAGGCGCATGTCCAGCACCCTGTTGGGCACGGTGTCGCCGTTGCGGTCGCGGATCTCCTCGATGACGAATTCGCCCTCGCCGGCGCCCGCGTCCGCGCCGGGCGCCGCGGCGCCGTCCTCCTCGGGGAGCACGAGGCGCAGCTTCACGGTGAAGGGCAGAAGGTGCGCGTTTTCGCGCCTGGCGTCGTCGTTGACGAATTCGAGGAAGTAATAGCGGGTGGTCGTCCAGCGTTCGGCGTCCAGCTGGCGGAAGCCTACGGCCATGGGCCCGCTGAACTTGATTTCGGCCACGGGCGGCTCCACGGTGCGCCGCTCCGGGTCCACCGTGAACCAGACCTTGCTTTTGCGGATCTGGCCGTTCAGCTCCATCTCGCCGATATAGCGCGCCGTGGACGAGAGGGTGAGCCCGTGCGGGTCGAAAGAGAAGCCCTCAAGCTGGCCCTCGGCGAGCGCGCAGAGGATGGCGCCCACCACCACGGTGGTCTTGGGGTCGGTCATGTTGCCGAGCGCGTCCGAGAAGGGGTACCAGCCGCCCACGCGGTAGTCGCCCATGGGGAAGATGCGGCTCGGCGGCACGGGCAGCATGGAGCAGATGGTCTCGGCGATGCCGGGCCAGCGGCTCGGGCGCCCCGTGAGCAGCAGCACGTCGCAGTCGTAGAGGTGGATGACCTCGCAGAGATTGGCGAGCACCTCCTTGAGGGCTGTGCGCACCGTGTCGTCCACGCGGCGCGGCTCCACGCGGATGGGAATGGCGAGCGGGTCGAAATCCGCAGCACCGCCGTGCTCGCGCACATAGTCCGTGAGGTAGTCAAGGGCAGCGGCGCTCGGCATGGGCGCGAGGCCGTCCGCGAACACGGGCGCGGTCTCCTGCTCCGCCAAGGCCTTGCCGGGGCGGCCGGAGTTTTTCCCGTCGGGCTCCTCCGCGGGTTTCATGAAGCAGTCCCCCAGGCGGAAGACCGTGCCCGAGCCCGCGCCGCGCATGTCGGCCTGCTCGTAAAGGGAGAGTACGCGCAGGGCCGCCGGTACGGCCACCTGCCGGATGAACTGGATGCGCTGGTTGAGGAGATCCTTGCTGCTGTCCATGGTGTCGCGCCCGAAGAGCGCGGCCAGGGCGGCGCGGGTGTTCTTTACCCCGGCCTCGGCCATGGCGGCGCCGATGGCCTCGAGCACATGCTCGGCCACCACGGCGCGCAGGATGTCGTCACCGGCGAGGTTGAAGCCGTCGTGGAACTCGGGGTGCGGGGCCATGCGCGGCGTGGCGCCCTCGTCGCTGGCGAGCTCGAAGGTGGTGATGGAGAGGTCGGTGGTGCCGCCGCCGATGTCGATGGTGGCCACGCGCACGCTCGGCGCCTCGCCCTCGCGCCCGGGGAAGGGCCGGGGCCGGCCCATGATCTCGCAGAAAAGCTGCGCGTCGCCCTGGAACTTGCGGGTGATCTCGTTATAGATGAAGACGAGCTGGGTGCAGGTGGCCTCGTCCCAGTCGCAGCGGATGACCGGGTTGGTGCGGTAGTCCGCGGCCTCGCCGCGGCGCCGGCGCGCCGGGTTCTCCACATAGTACTGGCCCCAGCCCAGCGCCTCCCAGAGCACGTGCACGGCCCACTTGGCCCAGCGCTTGTAGATCTTCTGCTCCGCGATGGGCATGCCGCCGGGCACGGTGAAGATGACCTGCCGAAGACGCCTTGGCTCGGCCGAGGCCTCGCGGCGGCAGCGCTGGCCGGGCGAATTGATGGTCAAAAGCGCCTGCTGGATGATCTCCACGAGCAGGAACATCATGAGCGAGGAGCGCGTGAAAAGCGACTCGAAGGCGCTTTCGCGCTCCTGCTCGCGGAAGGCGCGGTTGCGCGTGAAGAGCGGGTCGTCCATGCAGCAGAGCGGCGTGCCGCTGGAATTGATGCGCTGGGCCAGCGGCCCGCGCGTCACATAGGGGGCCTTTTCGCTCTTGGTGTTGAAGCGCCAGGTGCGCTTCCAGTTGCGCTCGTCC
>CAMWVJ010000160.1 GCA_947177645.1 uncultured Desulfovibrio sp. | reverse complement strand
TGCCGCTCCCCGCGTCGCCCCCCGCCCCTCCGCGGTACAATGTGGCGTGGCCCCTCCCCCCCCCCCCCCCCCGGGGGCCGCCCCCCCCCCCCCCCCCTTCTCTGTTCTCAATGGCGGCCGTTCTTGCCCTTCTTTTTGTCGGGGTAGAGGATATAGTTCCAGTACAGGACATAGAGCGGGAGCACCACGAACATCATGATGTACGCCCAGTTCTTGGTGTACAGGAAGTAGCTGTAAAAGGTGGGGAATTCCATGGGCTTCTCCTTGTCCCGGGCCTAGTGCTCTTCGCCCTTGAAGTCGGGGTGTTCGTAGAGCACGGGCATGTTGTAGACGATGAAGCGGTAGGCGGTGACGATCATGGTCACCACGAAGATGGAGATGCAGATTTCCCAGATGCTCGGGAAATAGCGCTCCGTCGAGGGGAGTTGCCAGTTGAAGGCGATCATGGAGACATTGAAGCGGTTGAGCACGATGCCGGCCACGGCGAGCACCGAGGTCAGGCGGCAGAGGCCCACATTGCCGTCGCGCGCGCCCTTGGCGTAGAGCAGGGCCGGCAGAAGCACGAAGCCGAACATCTCCACCATCCACCACGCGCCCCAGCCGGTGCCAAGCCACGGCAGATTGGCCTGGACGAGCATGTCGATGAACTTGAGCATGAAGTACGCGAAGAGGATGAACGACGCCGCGCGGGCGAAGCTCAGCACCACGCCGTCGGCCTCGCGCAGGTGGGTGGCGTCCATGTACTGGTGCACGCCCTTGTGCGCGAAAAGGCCCTCGAAGATGACCATGCTGGCGCCCGCGGCCATGGAACTCACGAAGAAGAACATGGGCATGAAGGGCGAATACCACAGCGGATGGAGCTTGCCGGGCGCGATGAGGTAGAGCGAACCCAAGGAGGACTGGTGCAGGGTGGAGAGGGTCACGCCGAAGATGGTCAGCAGGATGGTCACGCGGATGACGATCTTGCGGCAGGTCAAGAGCCACGGGAACTTCTGGGCGAGCCATTCCATGGGCGCCACGGAGAACTCGATGAAGAGCACCGTGAGGTAGGTCGCCACGCACAGGCCCACTTCAAAGAGCACCGAGGTGGTGCCGGGGAAGAAGAACATGTAGGGCAGCCTGAGCGGATGGCCCAGGTCATAGAGCAGGGCCACGACCACGAAGGCATAGCCCAGAAAGGCCGTGGTCACGGCCGGGCGCACCGCCGAGTGGAAGTGCTTCATGCCCATGACGTAGCAGGCCACGGTGGTGAAGTAGCCGCCCGCCGCGAGGCACACGCCGCAGAGCAGGTCAAAGCCGATCCACAGGCCCCAGGGCTGCGCTTCGGTGAGGTTGGTCACCGAGCCGATGCCCACGGTGAAGCGGATGACCGTGATGACGAAGCCCACGGCCAGGATGATCCAGGTGATAATGTTGCCCGGCGTTCTGGAGAGCAGGGGCTCGAGATTGAAGAGCTTGTCCTTGGTGGGAATGATGATGCCGTGGGTGTCCATCTACTTCTCCTCCCCATGCCCGTCGCCGGAGTTCTGGGCCTCGCGGGCCTTGAGCGCCTCGGTCATGGCCTGGCGCGCGCGCTCGGCCGCGCCTTCGCCCTCGGTCTCGCCGATCTTGCGCACGGCGGCGTCCACGGCGGCGGCGAGGTCGTCCTTGGCATCCTTGATGATCTTTTCCTGCTCAAGTTTGGCCATGGCCTCGCGGCGCTTGGTCATGGCCCAGGCCCCGCCGAAGAGCACGGGCCAGAAGGCCACGATCATGGGCACGGCGCCGAGCGCCCCGTAGGTGAGCTGGCCCATGGGCTGGGAGCCGAGGTGCGTGTCAAGCCCGAGCTGCTTGAACTCGGTGCCCGCGCCCTGCGGGTCGTCCACAGGCACCGGAGCGCCGCCCGCGGCCGGCGCCAGCACCATCCAGGCCGTGCCGCCCGCGTCGTACTCGCCATAGAGATAGTCCACATAGCGGCCCGGGTTCTCGGCCATGCGCGCGCGGGCGATCTTGATGAGGTCGCTTCTGCGGCCAAAGGTGATGGCGTCCACGGGGCAGGCTTCCACGCAGCCGGGGAGCTTGCCTTCCTTGAGCCTCGGCTCGCAGAAGGTGCATTTCTGCACCAGCGGGTCCCAGGCGAGGTCATACTGGAAGCCGGGCACATAGAAGGGACAGGCCACCATGCAGTAACGACAGCCCACGCACTGCGAGCCGTCATAGACCACCGCGCCGTTGGGCAGCTTGCTGAAGCAGCGGGCGAAGCAGGCCGAGGCGCAGGCCGGGTCATTGCAGTGGAAGCACTGGAGCTTGCGGAAATAGGGCTTGCCGTTGACTTCGTACTTGTTGACCACGGTCCATTCATAGGCCGTGGTGTGGCGCTTCTTTTCCGTCACCGAAAGGTCGGTGAAGGGCACTTTCGGCTCGGGCAGGTTGTTCACCTTTTGGCACGCGGCCTCGCAACGGCGGCAGCCAATGCAGCGCGTGGTGTCGTGGAGCACGCCCCAGCTGTCGGGATAATAGGGGAAGCACGCCGGGGAGGCCTCGGCGCCCTTTGACGAACCCAGCGCCGAGCCCACGCCGGCGCGGCCGAGAATGGTGAGGAATTTTCTGCGGTTCATGGTTCCCCCTAGTTGGCCTGGTTGGCGGCGCGCTCAGGGGCGCGGAGCTTGTGGCAGGTTGTGCAGTCGGTATTGCGCGGCCGCGCCACCTTCATGTCCTTGTGGCAGCTCATGCACTGGAGGTGGAAAGCCGCCATGAGCGCCGGACGCTGGGGGGTGGCGGGGTCGATGGTCGGGCTGTGGCAGCTCGCGCACTTGGGCGGCGTAGCCGAAGCGGGGCTGTTGTGGTGGCAGGTCACGCAGAGGGTGGCCGGCTCGGTGTGGAAGGCCGAGGCGAGCTTGTTCTCCGTGATGCGGCCCATGAGCGAGAGCACATGGCTCTTGTGGTTGAACACGCAAGGCTCGTACTTGCCCGCGAGCGAGTCGATGACCACCTTCTGCGGGGCCTTGGTGGCCTTCCAGTAGGTGACCATCTTGCGCGAAAGCTCGGTCTCGGTGGCGAGCTGCTCATTGCGGCGCTCGGGGAGGGTGCCGGCGATGCCCTGCTGCATGTCCTCGGCCGTCATGGACCTGGTGACCGTGTGGCAGACCGTGCACCAGGCCTCGTTGCGGGCATTCCTGACGAGCGTGGTGTGGCAGCCGGCGCAGTCGCGCTGGGTGATCTGCTGCGAATGGCAACTCACGCAGCTTGCGGGCTTGGTGTCCGTGCGGGGCGCGATCTTGGTGGCGTGCATGGCGTCATACAAGGTGATGTGGGCGCCCTCGAGCTTGCCCTCCTGCGTGTGGCAGGTGGTACAGGCCACGGCGTCACCCGTGTGGTGGCAGACGATGCAGTCTTTCCCGGTGCGCTCCATCCATTTTTCATGGACCACATGGTTGAAGGTCACGGGCTGCATGGCCGCGGCCTTGGGATTGGCCTTGGCGCCCACGGGGAAGATGACGATGGCCGAGGGCGCGCCGCTGTCCGTGGGCTCCAGGGCGGCAGGGGCCGCTCCGGGAGCCGGGGGACATGCCGCGAACGCCAGGAGCGTGACCGCCAGCAGAAAAAGAGTTGTGCCGTTTCTCATGCGCTTTTCCTTTTGCAACAGAGACCACGATATGCACCGCCCGCGACGCCGCGCCGCGGACGCACCCCGGAAGGAATTTCGTATCAGGTCAACGGTAGCCCACTGGCAAGATTACGTCAAGGCGGCTGCGCAAAGCGGCGCGCTTGCTCCCAAAGGCGCGCCGACGGCCCTTCAGACGCCTTTTTGCCCCGCAAGGAAGCTGCGCGCGCCCGAAAGAAGCTCCGCTTCCGCGCCCTCGCAGGGCAGAAAGACCGCCTCGGGCCGGGCGCGGAACCAGGTGAGCTGGCGCTTGGCGTAGGCGCGCGTATTGGCGAGCCAGCGGGCCCGGCACTCGGCAAGGCTCGTGCGGCCCATGAGATGGTCCAGCAATTCGGCGCAGCCGATGCCCGACCAGCCGGGCAGGCGCGCGCCTTGCGCCGCGGCAGGCGTGCGGGCGAGGGCCGCGCGGGCCTCCTCCACGGCGCCGGCTTCCAGCATGGCGTCGAGGCGACGCCCAAGGCGCGGGGCCAGCCAGTCGAGCGCAGCGTCGAGCACGAAGAGCGGGCCCGTGCAGAGGGGCGCGCTCATGGCGTGGCCGTGCCACCAGCTGAAAGGCTTGCCCGTGCCTTCCCATACCTCGAGGGCGCGGAGGATGCGCTGTCTGTCCCTCGGATGGATGCGGGCGGCA
>CAMWVJ010000159.1 GCA_947177645.1 uncultured Desulfovibrio sp. | reverse complement strand
CTTCCCGCAGCAGCGGGCGGGGAGCACCGCACCGACCCCCGGGAAGATGACATCGATGGGCCAGTTGACGCTCATGGCCGCGAGGATGGCCGGGGCCTGCGCGGGCACCTCATAGGCCAGCGACGCCACGGGCAGCACCAGCGGCATGAGCAGTTGCGGCGCAAGGCCGGCGATCAGGCTCATGGCCGCCAGCACCAGCATGGCGATGCGCATGGTGAAGGGGGCCTCTTCCGCCACGGGAAGGTCCGCGGGCCGTTGCTCAAAGACCAGTGTCTTGAGGATGCGGCCGTAGTACACCGCGCCCACCAGCGCGCCCGCCAGAAGGAGCACGGCCACCCAGATGTGGCCCGCGCTCACCGCGGCCTGGATCATAAGGAACTTGCTGTAAAACGCGCCGAAAGGCGGGAGCCCCATGATGCTGATGAGGCCCACGCACATGCAGGCGACGGTCCAGGGCATCTGGTGGCCGAGGCCGCGCAGGTCGGCGAGCTTGCGGCTGCCCGCGCGCATGATGAGCGCGCCCGCGGCGAGGAAGAGCAGGTCTTTCATCACCGCGTGGTTGAACACATGCCAGAGCGCGCCGGCCGTGGCGAGCCACGTCCCGAGGCCGAGCACCAGCGCGATTTCGCCGATCTGGCCCATGGTGGAGTAGGCGAGCATACGTTTGATGTCGCTCTGCATGAGGGCCATGATCTCGCCATAAATGAGCGTGGCCGCGCCCATGCCGCAGAGCCAGGTGCCGAACCAGGAGAGGCCGAACATGCCGGGGAGCTCGGCCTCAGGCCGGCCCACCCCGATGATGATGACGGAGAGGATGCCGAAGATGCCCATCTTGGTGATGACGCCGGAAAGGGGCGCGGACACCGAGGAGGGCGCGGCTGGGTGGGCGTCGGGCAGCCACGAGTGCAGCGGCACCAGGCCCGCCTTCACGCCGAAGCCGGCGAGGCAGAGGATGAGCCCCATCTGGAGCCAGTTGGGCAGCTGGAACACGAGGCCCGGCTCCAGCGAGAACACCTTGAGCAGGAAGAGCCCGGGCAGCATGAAGAGCGCGCCGCCCGCACACATGACATAATACTTGAGGCCCGCGGCGTAGGCGGCGGGTTTCTCCTCGTGGACCACGAGGAAGTAGGAGGCGAAGGTCATCAGCTCCCAGTAGCCGTACATGGCCATCACGTCGGGCGTGGAGACGATGCCCGTGAGCGACGCGAAGGTGAGGAGCAGGAAGAACCAGTACCAGCCCTTGCGCCCGTCGTGGATGTAGCTCAGGGAATAGACGGCCACGATGAGCCCGATGAGGGCGATGATGACGAGAAAGAACTGGGCGAGCGGCGCCGCCTCGGCCACGCACACGGCCGCCAGCGCGCAGGCGAAGAAGGCCGTGCCGATATACGGGGCCACATGGGCGCGCATGAGGAAGGCCGCGCCCGTGACGAAGGCGCCGATATAGAGACACCAGAAGGCCGGATGCACCGGGCTGTGCGGCACCACGATGCCGAAGGCCGCGCCGATGGCGTCGGTGATGGGCCCGCGGAACAGGCCGAGCCCGGCGACGACGGCCCCGAGGCCGAAGAGCACGGACTTAAGCCCGGTGCCGAAGATGCCGCGGCCCTCGGCGGGCACTTCCTTGCCCTCCGCCGGGCGCTCAAGGCAGATATGCTGGACGGCGATGACGTAGAGCCAGATGAAGATGGTGGTAGCCGCCGCCATGAGCATGAGGCAGAAAAAGCCGCCCGCGGGCACGGTTTCCAGCAGGCCCACGGTGATGAGGGCCCGCGCCTCGGGCAGCAGGAAGGGGCTCCCGCCCACGGCCGCCAGAAGGCCCAGGCCGAAGAGCGCCCCGGCCCAGGGCCTGGCCTGGCCCTGCCCGTTCAGCTCGTCCAGCGAGGGGCCAGCCGCAAGGACATTGCGGAAGGGACAGGCGCACGCGCCCTCCGCCGGGGCTGAAAGCCGGGCCAGCGCGCACCAGGCGAGGAGGCGCGCGGCGATCTGGAAGATGGCGTAAAGCCAGATGCCGGTCAGCCCGGCCCCAACCTGCGCGCAGAGCGCCATGCAGAGGACGCCCAAATCGTGCAGGCCGCCCCAGAGGATGAGCCTGCGCGGGTCGTTGCGCTGCTGCACGGCCTTGGCCGTGGCGTAAATCAGGAGGAGTGAGCCGACGACCAGCGCTAGCCAGGAACCGCTTGTGGTGAACAATGCTGCTGTCATAGACGCCCCATTGGTAGGAATCTCCAGGCCCGGCCCGCATCCGGCGGCGCGCTGGCGATGGCGGCGCCATGAGGCCCCGGGGAGCTGACTGAAAAATTCAAATATGAAGAAACCTAGCCTATTCGGTCTACCCTGACAAGCGCCAAAAACTTTTTTTCAGATGTGAAAAAAAGTTTTTTTCAAAGGGCTGTTGCCCGAGGAATATCCGGGGCAGAGCCTGCGGGGGGGAATAACGCGCACACGGCGGGAAGATGTGCATCCCATGGGGGCTTCCGCATGCCTCCCGCCCCGGCGCACGCGCGCAGCGCTTTGGCTGGTGAGGCCAGAGATTTGCCCTCAACCCAAAAGCAGGACGGCCCAAAACCAGGACGGCAGCCGCCCGCGAGCATTGCGTCTTTACCCGGCACCCTGTATTTTTGGCCCGCTCCCGGAGAGGTCTGCCGTTAACTCGCACTGGCAGGATCATCCGGCCCTGGCAGCCGGACATCTGTGAGGGGAAGTCGCGAACCCCCCTCCGGGAGCATTTCCGCCACCCTGCGAACCGGGCCTCCGGCGCCTTCTCCGCCCTGCAAGAAAAAAGGGCGCCCCGAAGGGCGCCCCGAACGTCAGCGGCAAGCCGCGCAGCCGTTCTTACATGGTGCTGCCGGAGGCGGCGCGCTGCATCTTGATCTCGACCTTGTCGGTCAGGCCCTCGTAGTACTTGCGGAGGATCTCCAGCACTTCGGGGCGGCCGAAGTGGTCCGGCACTTCCGCGCCTTCGGAGAGCATCTTGCGCAGCTTGGTGCCCGACAGGATGACGCGGTCTTCCTTGCCGTGCGGGCAGGTGCGCATGGAGGCCATGCCGTCGCACTTCTTGCAGTAGAAGGTCCAGTCGATGTCGAGGGGCTGGCAGAGCAGGCGCTTGCCTTCCTCTTCGGGCTGCGGGATCTTCTTGAAGATCTCCTGGGCCTCGAACATGCCGTAGAAGTCGCCCACGCCCGCGTGGTCGCGGCCCACGAGCAGGTTGTTGATGCCGTAGTTCTGGCGGAAGGTGGCGTGCAGCAGGGCTTCGCGCGGGCCGGCATAGCGCATGTCGAGCGGATAGCCGGACTGGATGACGAATTCCTTGACGAAATAGTTGTCAACAAGGGTGTCGATGCACTTCACGCGCACTTCGGCCGGGATGTCGCCGGGTTTGAGCGAACCCACGAGGGAGTGGATGACCACGCCGTCGCAGACTTCGATGCCGATCTTGGCGAGATATTCATGCGAGCGGTGCATGGGGTTGCGGAGCTGGAGCGCCGCGACCTTCTCCCAGCCGCGCTCGTCGAGCTTTTCGCGCAGCTGCGCCGGGGTCATGTAGACGCCGGGGAAGCGCTCGGGGAAGTCGCCCTGCGAGAGCACCTTCACGGGGCCGGCGATGTTGTACTCCTTCTGGGCGAGCACCATCTTGACGCCGGGATGGTCATTGGGCGCCACTTCCCAGAACTTCTCGGAGTCCGGGCCCTCGCCCTTGAAGACCATCTCGCATTCCCACTTCTTGTCGTCCTCGGTCATCTCGTAGATCTCTTCGATCTTCATGGTCGCCATGATCTCGCCATTGCGGACCAGGGCCACCTCTTCGCCGACCTTGAGGCCCTTGGCTTCCTCGGCGGAGATGTCGAGCGTGACCGGCAGCGGCCAGAAGGTGCCGTCGGTGAGCAGCATCTTTTCGCAGACGCTCTTCCAGTCGGCCTTGTTCATGAAGCCGTTGAGGGGCGAGAAACCGCCAATGCCCATCATGATCAGGTCGCCCTTGGCGCGGGAGGAGATCTCGATCTTTTTCAGGCCCTCGGCCTTTTTCTTTTCATCTTCCAGGGCCTTGCCTTCGAGAAGGCAGCACACGAGACCCTTGCCGCCATGCGGGGGTACCAGCTTGGACATTGCGAAATCCTCCATGTTTTGGTTCCGGGCGAACCGCTCCCGGCGGCTGCCCGGCAGCCCCGCGGTGCGGCTTCGGGGCGCACCCGCTGCGCCGCCAGTGGAATGGTTCCGCGACCATCTTGTGAATATTCTAACAAAAAGTCAACCACCCTTGAAAACTTTTCGCGC
>CAMWVJ010000158.1 GCA_947177645.1 uncultured Desulfovibrio sp. | reverse complement strand
CAGAGGTGGCAGCGTCCATCAGGTATTTCTTCGAGACCCCGGCCAACCGCATCGTGATCGAGCGCCTGCGCGAACTCGGCCTGTGGCCGGTGTCGGCCGGGGCTTCCCTCGCGGAGCCTGCCGCGAAAAAGGAAACGCCCCTTTCCGGCAAGACCATCCTGTTCACCGGCACCATCTTCCTGCCGCGGGGCCGCGCCCAGGCGCTGGCCGAGGCCGCCGGCGCCACCCCCGTAAGCTCGGTGAGCAAAAAGCTCGACTATCTTGTTGCCGGCGAAAAGCCGGGCAGCAAGCTCGCCAAGGCCGAGTCCCTCGGCATCACCGTGCTCGACGGCGCGGGCTTCCGGCGGCTGTTGGCTGAATCCGGGGTGGAGATCCCCGCCGAAGAACTTGAAGAATAGCATCAAAGAGTGAAAATTTTTCACGGAGTCCACAGAGATATGGAAGAAAAGACCCGCCTCATCATTATCGGCGCCGCCGGCCGCATGGGCAGGACTATCCGCCGCCTTGCGGAGGAAGAAGGAAATTTCGTCATCGCGGGCCTTGTGGACCGGGAGGAAAGCCTCGCCGGCCTTGGGGAGAACGCCGTCCCGGGGGCCGCAAGCCTCGAGGCCCTCGGCGCGCAAGCTGCCGGGGCCGTTGCCATCGACTTCACCGCGCCGGACGCGAGCATGGCGACGGCGGCCATGGCCGCGGCTCTCGGCGTTCCGCTCGTCATCGGCACCACCGGCTTCAGCGAGGCGCAAAAGGCGCGCTTGCGGGAGCTCGCCCAAAAAACGCCGCTCTTCTGGTCGGCCAACATGAGCGTGGGCATCAATGTGCTCATGCGGCTCTTGCCCGAGCTCGCCCGCGCCCTCGGGCCGGCTTATGACATGGAAATGGTGGAGATCCACCACGGCCGCAAGAAGGACGCCCCCAGCGGCACGGCGCTGGCCTTGGGCGAAAAGCTCGCGGAGGCCCGCGGCTGGGAGCTTCCCGAGGTGCGCTGCTCGGCCCGTGACGGCATCATCGGCGCGCGCCCGCAAAAGGAGATCGGCATCCAGGCTCTCCGCGGCGGGGACGTGGTGGGCGTCCACACCGTGTATTTTCTCGGGCCCGGCGAGCGCATCGAGGTGACGCATGAGGCCCACTCGCGCGAGAATTTCGCCGGCGGCGCCCTGCGCGCTGCCCGCTGGCTCTCAGGCCGCAAGCCGGGCCGGCTCTACTCCATGGAAGATACCTTTGACCTCCCGGGCGATGGGCAGCACTAAGCCACGCGCCGGGGCCGGCCCCACCTTCGGGGAACAGGTGCTCGCCTTCAACGCGGGGCTTTCTTTCGACGCGCCGCTGCCGCCGGGCATCGAGGTGATGAATCCCTTTCAGGGCAGCCCCTGCGCGCTTGCGGCCTCGGCGGCCTTTTACCGCAAGTATTATGCCGACCACCGGGAGCGGCACATCATCCTCGGCATCAATCCCGGCCGTTTCGGTGCGGGCCTCACGGGCGTGCCCTTCACCGACCCCAAGCGGCTTGCCACCGCCTGCGACATCCATATCGCCGCCTGCGCGCCGGCGCACGAGCCGTCAAGCGTGTTCGTCTATGAGGTCATCGACGCCATGGGCGGCCCTGCGGCCTTTTATCGCGACTGGTACATCAACTCCATCTGCCCGCTGGGCTTCGTGCGCGTGGACGCCAAAGGCCGGAAGAAGAATTACAACTATTATGATGACCGGCGCCTGGAAGAGGCCGCCACGCCCTTCATGGTGGAATGCCTGCGGCGCCAGCTCGCCTTCGGCATCCGCCGGGATGTGTGCTATTGCCTCGGCACGGGCAAGAACGCGGCCTTCATCGAGCGCCTGAATGCGGAGCACGGCTTCTTCGGGCGCGTGGTGCCGCTGGAGCATCCCCGTTACGTCATGCAGTACAAGAGCAAGGAACTCGGCGCCTATGTGCGCAAATACGTCACCCTGCTGGGCGAAGCCGCCGGAGCGGCCCCGGCGCCCTGAAGAAGGGAGGAGCAAGCAATGGATGAACTGGTCTTTCTTGGCATTTGCGGTAGCCTCAGGCGCGCCTCGCGCAACATGGGGCTTTTGCGCAAGGCGCAGGAGTTGATGCCTGCGGGCAGCCGGCTCGAGATCGCGGATATCCACGACCTGCCTTTCTACAATGAGGACATCGCCAAGCCCGAGAGCGTGCAGCGCCTTGTGGGCGAGGCCGAAAAGGCCGACGGCTTTCTCTTTGCCTCGCCCGAATACAACTATTCGCTCGCGCCGGCCCTCAAGAACGCGCTGGACTGGCTCTCGCGCGAGCCGGGCCTCAAGCCCTTCGCCGGCAAGCCCGCCGCCATCGTGGGCGCCGGCGGCGGCATGGGCACCTGCCGCAGCCAGGCACACCTGCGCCAGGTCTGCGTCTATCTTGACCTGCACCTCATCAACAAGCCGGAATTCTTCTCCAATGCGTTCTCGCCGGCCTTTGATGCCGCCGGGGACCTTGTGGACGCGGATCTCACGAAAAGGCTGGCGGAACTCCTGCAGGCGCTGGTGGACTGGGCCCGGGTGCTGAAAAAGGGGCGCGCATAGACCCCGGAACTGCGCCCAGGGAAAGAGGCTATGGAAGAAGCCCGCTATCCCTCTGTCATCCTCGATGACACCGAGTATGAAGACGAGGCCATCCTCCCGCAGCGCCGGCCGGAAGCCGCGGAGCTGCCGCCGCTGCTCGCCCGCGCGCGGGCGCTCGCGGAAGGGGACTTCCCGGCATCGCGGCAGGAGATCTTTCTCAGGCAGGGGCGCCTGCTCGCCGACTATGCGGACGACTACCCCTATACGGGCGACCCTGTCCGCTACTATCCCACCTATCAGTCGCTGACGGATGAGGAGCTGCGCGGCTATTTCACCTGGCGCCCCAAGGTGCGCGCGCGGCAGGTGGAATACGCGCCCCTGACCTTCATTTTTCTCTACATTTATGAACTCATCAACTGCATTGGCGTTGAAAGCGCGCAAGAAGCCTATGAGCAGCTTCTCTTCGTGAAGCGCAGCTATTCCACCTTCGGCTGGGCCATCAGCGCATATCTTGACAGATGGATCCCGGATTTTGTGGTCTATTATGATCTTGAACCCGCGCTGCTCGCGGATTCGTCGGAAAAAGGGTATAACCAGTGCATCCATGTTCTGGAGAACATGGAGGGAGAGCCGCGCGAGAGAGTGCTCGACGCGGTAAAGCAGCTCGCGCCCAAATGGATCGGCCGCTCCCGCTTTTATGCCGCGCATTTTGAAGACATGGACGAGGTGATATATACGGTTTTGAAAGGCATGGCCGCGCATTATGCGGCAGGCTGCAAGCGCGGCCTTGTGGACCAGCTTTTCGGCGCGCGATTGCCCGGGCATATGCACATCTTCAGCCAGGCCATCTTTTGCAATCCCCTTGGGCGGAAAAACTACCAATATACCGTTGACGGCATGTGCGTCTACAGTTGCGAGAACGGCATCTGGACCTCGAAGTGGCGCCCTGTCACGTCCCGTTCCGGCCGCAAGCTGGAGGCCCTGCTCAAGACCATCGACCATGTGATGCGCGAGGAATACGCCTTCGGGCACCCCATCAGGGGCGATATTTCCCTGCGCTGGATACTCAAGCTCATCACCGAGACCACGCGCGCCCTGCTGGCGAAAAAGGCGGAGGCGGAGAAAAACCGCATCCGCATAGATTTCAGTCTGTTGAACAAGATCCGCTCGGATGCCGACATCATCCGCGAAAAACTTGTGACCGAGGAGGACCTTGAGCCGGATGCGCCCGCCATGGCTCCGGCGCCGGAAGCCGCGGCCGCGGAGCAAGCGCCCCCGGGCCTTCCCCAGCTCAGCGGGCCAGAGGCGCGCTTCCTCGCCTGCCAGCTTCAAGGGGGCGATACGGGCTGGCTCAGGGAGGAGGGCCTGATGCCCTCGGTGCTCGCCGACGCCATCAATGAAAAGCTCTATGACCATTTTGGCGACACGGTGCTGGACGCGGATGGCCGCCCCGTGGCGGACTATGTGGATGACCTGAAGGAGATGCTTTCCTTATGACCATACCCCGGCGTATCGCCCAGACCCTTGTCAATTCGCTGAAAGGCGGCGTGGTGCCCCGCGTGGGCCTGCCCTATGTGACGGTGGGCCGCATGGAGGAGATCGAGGCCCTTTTGCGCGATGTGGACATCATCGCCGAGGGCGGCGCCGCCTTCCGCTTCATTTGCGGCAAGTACGGGAGCGGCAAGAGCTTTTTGCTCCAGACCATCCGCAACCATGTGCTCGCCAAGAATTTCGTGGTGCTGGACGCCGACCT
>CAMWVJ010000157.1 GCA_947177645.1 uncultured Desulfovibrio sp. | reverse complement strand
CCGCACAGGAGGGCGCGCCCTGGGACGGTGGCGGAGAGCTGACGCCGTGGCCGGAAGCGCCCGCGTGCTGCGGGACCACGCCCGCGGCGGAGGAGAGTGACGCCCCATGCGCGTAGCCCTGCAAAACTTCACCGGCGGCGAGATCGCGCCCACGCTCTCCGCGCGCTATGATCTCGCGCGCTACCGCAACTCGCTGGCCGCGCTCGAGAACATGCTGCCCGGGCTGCACGGCGACGCGGCCAGGCGCCCGGGCACGCGCTTCCTCGCGGAGCTGGCTGGCCCCGCGGTGCTTCTGCCCTTCAGTTTCAGCGCCGGGGCCGGCCAGAACTTCCTGCTCGTCTTCGGCGAGCGCACGTTGCAGATAGCGGACGGGGACGGCCTCGTGCCCGGCCTCCCCACGCTCACGACGCCCTATGCCGCGGCCGACCTGCACGCCATCAGTCACGCCCAGGTGGGGGATGTGGTCTATCTCGCGCATCCGAAGCACCCGCTGCACAAGGTGGTGCGCAGCGATGCCGCGTCGGCCGGGGCCGGGCATCCCTTCGCCTGGAGCCTCGTCAAGGTGGCCTTCAACACCACCTTGCCCGCGCCGGGCACGCCCACGGCCAGCTTTTCCGGCACAGGCGACGCGTTCACCCTGCGCTACAAGGTGGCGGCCGTGGACGCCGACGGGCGCCAGTCCCTGCCGTCGCCGGCCGTGGCGGTCACGGGGGCGCGCCATCCGTCGGACTGGGTGCAGGGCAATTCCGTGACCCTCTCCTGGAAGGCCGTGGCCGGCGCTGTCGAATACAATGTCTACCGGGAGGAGGCGGGCTATTACGGCTTCATCGGCGTGGCCCGAAGCACCAGCTTCTCGGACCAGAACTACGAGGCCGACACCGCCGACACGCCGCTGGAGGACTGGGCGCCCTTCGCCGGCGGCAACCATCCGGCCGTGGTGGCCTTCCACCAGCAGCGCATGGTGCTCGCAGCCACGCCGCGCGCGCCGCAGGCCTTCTATATGTCGCGCAGCGGCGATTTCGAGAATTTCCGCAAGTCGCGCCCGCTCCAGGACGACGACCCCGTGGAATACCAGATCGCCTCCGGCGCCATCGACGCCATCACCTGGGCCGCGAGCTTCGGCGACCTTCTGCTCGGCACCTCGGGGAGCGAATACAAGGCCACGGGAGGCGACGGCGGCGCCATCACGGCCAGCAGCGTGAGCATCACGGCCCAGTCCTATTGGGGCAGCGCCGGGCTTGCGCCCATCATCATCGGCAATTCCATCCTCCATGTGCAGCGGCACGGAAGCCGCGTGCGCGACCTCTTCTACTCGCTGGAAAAGGACGGCTATGCCGGCAACGACCTCTCCATCCTCGCGCCGCACCTCTTTGAGGGGCATTTCTTGCGCCAGTGGGCCTACCAGCAAAGCCCCGGCTCTACCATCTGGGCCGTGCGCGACGACGGCCTTTTGCTGGCGCTCACCTATATGAAGGAGCACGACATCTGGGGCTGGTCGCGCCAGCTCACGGACGGCCGCGTGTGGTCCGTGGCCTCGGTGCCCGGCGCCGGCGGCGACACACTCTTTCTGGTGGTCGAGCGCGAGACGGGCGGGCGGAAGCGCTGGTTCCTTGAGCGCCTGGCCGACCAGTGGCCCGACAGCGTGCCAGTGGAGGAGGCGTTCTTTGTGGATTGCGGCCTCACCCTGCGCCGCGAGACGCCAGAAACAACGGTGTCCGGCCTCGGCCACCTTGAGGGCCGGGAGCTCGCGGTGCTCGCCGACGGGAGCCCGGTGGAGGGCTGCACGGTGCGTCAGGGCGCCATCGAGCTGCCCTATCCGGCGCGGGTGGTGCAGGCGGGGCTTGCCTATGTGTCGGCGCTCTCGCCGCTGCCGCTGGAGGCCGAGATGCAGAACGGGAGCAGCCTCGGGCGCATGCGCGCCTTTGGCCGCTGCGCCATGCGGCTCTTTCGCAGCGTGGGCGGCAAGTACGGCCCCACGCGGGGGGAGCTGCATGACCTGCCCTTTTTGCCCGAGGCTTGGGGGGCGCCGGTGGCGCCCTTTTCGGGCGATGTGGAGTTCTTCCCCGGGGGCACGCCGGAGGCCGCCGCGAGCCTGTGGATCGTGCAGGACAGGCCGCTGCCCTTGAGGCTCACGGCCCTCATGCTGGACGTGGATTTTGCGGAACAGTGAAGCGGGGGAGGGAGAATGGGCATGAAGGGCGAAGCGGCGCCGGGCCTTGTGTTCCGGCAGGAAGGGTCGGCCGAAGTGCTCGGCGAGGCCGCGGAACTTGCGGCCGCGCACTGGCGCGAGGTGGAGGAAAAGCTCCACGGCGGCGCGGACTATGCGCCGGACGGGGAGCGCTATGCCGCGCTGGAGCGGTTGGGTATGCTCTGCGTGACCACCGCGCGTGACCCGGAGGGGCGCCTTATGGGCTATGCGGTGTTCACGCTGGCGCCGTGCCCGCATCTCAAGGGTGAGACCGTGGCCGCCTTGGACGCGCTCTATCTGGCGCCCCGGGCCCGGCGCGGGCTCAACGCGCTGGCGCTTTTGCGCAGCGCCGAAGCCGCGGTGGCGGCGCGGGGCGCGGCCCTCGTGCAATACAGCTCCCCGGCCTCGCGGCCCTGCGGGGCGCTCTACCGCCGTCTCGGCGCCACGCACACCGAGACCATCTGGCACAAGCGGCTTTCCAAGGATGAGTAAGAAAATTCATTGGCTGCCGTTGAGGGACCATCCAAGCTCCGTCTGGAGCGAAGCGGAAGACGGGTGCTGGTGCCGGAAGAATCCTAAAAAATAAGATTTTTAGGTTCCGGCAAGGAAGAAAAACAATTTCCGAAGGGAGTGTACTTAAGTACTCGACCGAGGAAATTTTTTTCTGACGCAGCCGGAACCTAAAAGGATGTTTTTAACGGATAATTTCGGCATTCAAAAGCAGCAGGAGCGCTGCTGCACTCTCACAAGGTACAACAGAACCAGGCACAACATGGGGGCACGATATGGCAATAGCCACGGGAACGGCCGCGGCCATCAGCGCGGCCATGGCGCTCGCCGGCACGGCCGCCGGCGTGGTGGGCGCGGCCCGGCAGGCCCAGGCGCAGCGGGAACAGGCCAACTACCAGGCAAAGCTCGCGCAGCGCTCCGCCGCCATCGCCGAGCAGAACGCCCAGGCGGCGGACGATGCCGCCGCGGCCGAGCGTCGCGAAGGCGCGGAAAACGCGGCCAAAAAGCGGCAGGAGGCCGCACGGCTCATCGGCGCCCAAAGGGCGCAGGCAGGGGCTTCGGGGGCGCGCGTGGACGAAGGGGCCGCGCTTGACCGCGTGCTCGACACCGCGGAGCGCGGCGAGCTGGACGCGCTGGCGGCCCGGCAAAAGGGCGAGGACGCGGCGCACAACCAGGACCTTCGCGCCTGGGGCTACCGCAACCAGGCCCAGGCCTCGGAACTGGAGGCCCGCGCCCTGAAGGAAAAGGCGGAGACCGACTATCTCGGCAGCAGCCGCTCGACCCTGCTCAACGGCGCGGCCCGCACGGGCCGCAATTTTTACAGCCTCGGCGTGCAGGGGCCGCGGATCTGAATAAAAGCGGCCGGGTGGGCTGTGTCCCCCGGCCGCAGAACCTCGCCAGCTAAGGCTCTCTGTAGGCCACGCAGTCCACTTCCACGCGGATGTCGCTCATCATCCGCGCCTGCACGCAGACGCGCGCCGGTGCGTGCTCGGCCTCGAAATAGCGGGCATAGACCTTGTTGAAGCCCGCGAAGTCGCGCGTATCGTCCAGCCAGACGGACACGCGCACAACGTCGCGCAGAGAATACCCGGCCGCTTCCACGGCGGCCTTGAGATTTTCGAGCGCCACCGTGGCCTGGACGGTGATGGAGCCTTCGACGATCTCGCCCTCGGCATCGCGCGGCACCTGGCCGCTCACGAAGAGCCAGCCGCCGGCACTGACGGCCTTGGCGAAAGGCAGGGCGCCGGGCTTGGCGGGCGTTCCGTATCTCGTGATGGGCATGCTGTTTCCTTCACTCCCGGCGCGGCTTCAGGCGGGCTTCCCCGTCGCCAGATCCGCGATGAACAGGGCGAGATTGTCCGGCTCGCCGGGCTTGTGGTCATCGGGATAGAGCAGGGCCGACATGTAGAACACCGAGCCCAGCTTGAGGCCCATGGCCGCGCTTTGCGAAAAGCGCATGAGCCCGCGCAGGATCGGCTCGCGCACGGCGTCCGGCAGGCCGGCGAGCACCGGGGCGGAGTCCTTGGCGAGCGCGGCCACGGCCTCGGCCTTGGCGGGCATTTTTTCGTTGTAGCCTTCCGTGTCGCCGGCCT
>CAMWVJ010000156.1 GCA_947177645.1 uncultured Desulfovibrio sp. | reverse complement strand
AGAATACTCCGCGGCCGTGGCCTCGTCGGGCGGTACCATCGGCGTGCTAATCCCGCCGTCCAACCCGATGATCATCTACGCCATTCTGGGCAACCTCTCGGTGACGGCCATGTTCACCGCGGGCTTCATCCCCGGCTTCATCGTGGCCTTCCTCATGTGCGGCACGGCCTATTTGCTCGCCAGGAAAAACGGCTTCGCCGGCGACAAGGACGCCCCGCCCTTCCACCTGCCCACCTTTTTGCGCACCTGCGGCAAGTGCATCTTCGCCCTCATGACGCCGGTGCTCATCCTGGGCTCCATCTACACGGGCATGGCCACGCCGGTGGAGGCCTCCATCGTGGGCATCGTGTGGGCGCTCTTCGTGGGCATCGTCATCAACCGCGCCCTCAAGTGGGAGCATATCTACAAGTCGCTCATCGAGGGCGCCATCATCTGCGGCGGCGTGCTGCTCATCGTGGGCGCGAGCACCCTGTTCGGCAAGATCCTCACCTATGAGGAGGCGCCGCAAAAGCTCGTCTCGCTGGTGCTGGGCTTCTCCACCACGCCCGAAGTGGTGCTGCTGCTCATCATCGCCATCCTCTATGTGCTCGGCATGTTCCTTGAGACGCTGGCCACCATCATCATCCTCGTGCCGGTGCTTCTGCCGCTCATCCTCAAGCTCGGCATCGACCCCATCCACTTCGGCATCATCCTTGTTGTCACCAACAACGTGGCCATGCTCACGCCACCACTCGGGGTGAACCTCTTTGTGGCGTCACGGCTCTCCAAGCTGCCCGTGGAAAAGGTCTCGGTGGCGGTCTTGCCCTATATCGGCGCGCTGACCGTGGCCATCCTCATCTTCACCTTCTTCCCCTCCATCGCCACCTGGCTGCCCAGGGTGCTTGGCTACGGAGGCTAGCGCACGAAAGGCGGGCATCCCCTCCCCCACGAGGGGGTGCCCGGCCGCGCGCCGGCCGCATACCCGGACGGCCGGCCCGAAAAAGGCTTTGCCGCAAGGCTGGATACATGTATAACCCCCCCATGCTTGCGGACTACATCGAACAGCTCTATGACACCTTCCGCGACGCTGTCTGCGTGACAGACGCCCGCGGTGTCGTTGTTCTTGTCAACAGGCGCCATTCCGAGCTCACCGGCATCCCCAAGGAGGACATCCTCGGAAAGCGCGTGCAGGACATGGTCCAGAACGGCATCTTCGACGTGGTGCTCAACGCCAAGGTGGTCAACAGCGGTGAAAAGGTGGCGAGCGTCCAGCATCTCTACAACGGGCGCATCCTCATCCTCGACGGCTACCCCATCAAGAACGACGCCGGCGAGGTGGTCTACGTCGTCACCATCATCCGCGACATCACCGTTTTGAGCGAACTGCGCGAGGAAGTGACCGCCCAGAAGGAACTGCTCGAGACCTTCCAGGCCCTCAACAGTGACGCGGCCGTGCCCGATGCCATCCAGTATCCGCGCGTCCTCCAGAGCCAGGCCATGCAGCGCCTCTACGGCGAGGCCGCGGACATCGCCCGCACGGACGCCACGGTGCTCCTCCTCGGGGAGACGGGCACGGGCAAGGATGTCATGGCGCGCCACATCCACCACCTGAGCGGCCGCGCCGACGCCCCCTTCATCAAGGTGGACTGCGGCAGCATCCCCGAAAACCTCATCGAGACCGAGCTCTTCGGCTATGTGCCGGGGAGCTTTTCCGGCGCGAGCAAGAACGGCAAGGCCGGCCTTGTGGAAGCCGCCAATGGCGGTACCCTCTTCCTCGACGAGGTGGGCGAGCTCCCCATGCCCATGCAGACGCGGCTTTTGCGCGTCCTGCAGGACTGGGAAGTGCTGCGCGTGGGCGCCACCGTGCCGCGCAAGGTGGACGTGCGCGTCATCGCCGCCACCAACAAGGACCTGGAAAAGGAGCTGGAGCGCGGCAGCTTCCGCTCCGACCTTTATTACCGCCTCAAGGTGGCGGTGCTCACCCTGCCGCCCCTGCGCAAGCGCAAGGCGGACATATTGCCCCTGGCCCAGGGCTTCCTCACCTATTACGGCAAGCGCTTCCACAAGAAGGCGCGCCTTTCGGAAGAGGTGGAGCACATCCTGCGCGGCTACGCGTGGCCTGGGAATGTACGCGAACTGGAAAACCTCATCCAGGGGCTGCTCGTCACCTGCAAGGGGGGCTACATCCAGGCCGCCGACCTCGCGGGCATCCGCCCGGAAACGCCGGCGCCTGACACCGCGCCCGCGCCCTTCCGCCTGCCCGACATCGAGGGCCGCTCGCTCAAGAGCATCATGAAGGAAGTGGAGGCCCAGGTGCTCGAGGCGGGCCTTCGGCGTTACGGCAGCATCGGCGAGCTGGCCCGGCATTTCGAGATGGACAGGAGCACCATCTTCCGCAAGGTGCGCGGCCTCGGCGGGGGCGCCAAGCCGGCGCGCAGGGCCCGCAAAAAGCGGGAAAGGAGCGCAGAAGATGAAAGGCCTTGAACTGGCGCGCGCCTTTTACACGGCCTCGCGCCCGGCGCTCGTGGCGGCCATGCCGGATGTGATGGCAAAGGCCGCGGCCGGCCTCGCTGGCGAGGGCTCGGAATGCCTCGCCTGCGACGATGCCGTTTCGCAGGATCACGATTTTGGCGCCGCTTTCTGCCTCTGGCTGCCCCGGGAGGTCATGCGCGCCGAGGGCGAGCGCATCGAGCGCGCCTTCGCGGCCTTGCCCGCAGAGTTTGAGGGCTACCCCTCGCGCCTCACTCCCCAAGCGCGGCAGGGGCGTGTGGGCCCGCTTTCCGTCGAGGGCTTTTACGCCTTTTTCACCGGCCTCGACGCGCCGCCGGCAACATGGCGCCAATGGCTCGCCATCCCCGAGCACCGGCTCGCCGCGGCCACCAGCGGTGAAGTGTTCGAGGATGCGGACGGCCGCTTCAGCGCATGGCGCGATGCGCTGCTCGCCTACTACCCGCGCGATGTCTGGCTGAAAAAGCTGGCGACAAAGGCCATGCTCGCGGCCCAGGCCGGGCAGTACAACCTGCCGCGCGCGCTCGGCCGGGGCGACGGCCCCTCGGCCATGCTGGCGGCGGCGCGCTTTGCGGAAGCGGCCTTGGGCCTCGTCTTCTTGCTCAACCGCCGCTACATGCCCTTTTACAAGTGGGCGCCCAAGGTCGGGCGCGAGCTGCCCCTCCTCGGGGCTTCGCTCGGGCGCGTGCTGGACGGGCTGGCGGCCCAGCCCCTGCGCGGCCCCGAAGACATGGCCGCGGCCGAGCCCGTGGAGGCCTTTTGCGCCGACGTGGCCGACCATCTGCGCTTCATCGGCGTGAGCGACGCCCCGGGCGCGTGGCTCTGGGCGCATGGCCCGGCCATCATGGCCCATGTGCGCGAGCCGGACATCCGCCGCCTCAACCTGCTGGAAGAAGGAGCCTGAGCGCCATGGCAGAACAAGGTTTGGAAGCGCGGGCGCAGGGCGTGCGGAGCGCCCTCGACCTCATGCGCGCGGGCAAGCTCCGGGAGGCAGCCGATGAACTCGGCGCGCTGACCGCCGGGGCGTGGGAAGCCACGCCCGAGGCCGTGCGGCTGCGGGCGCTGGCGCTGGACGGCCTGGGGCGCGCGCGCGTGGCCCTCGGGGATGCGGCCGGCGGCATCGCCGCCCTGCGCGAGGCCGCGGTTCTCCTCAACGGCGGGGACGCATCCCTGCTGCCGCTCCGCTGCCATGTGCTCCAGAACCTGTGTTTCGCCCTTTCGGAAACGGGCGCCACGGAGGAAAGCGCGGCCGCGGGCGAAGAGGCGGCGAGGCTCGCCGAAAGGCTCTACGGCGCAGAGTCACCCGAGCTTGCGGGCGCGCTCTTCCGGCTCTCCGCCGCGCCGTACCGGGCGCGCGACTTCGCCCGCGCCGAGGCGCTCATCCTGCGCGCCAAGGCCATCTGGGAGGCCCAGGCAGACCCGGTGCCGCAGCAGGTGGGTACCTGCCTCAACAATCTCGGCCGCATCCACGAAGAGCTCGGCGACATGGCGGGGGGCATCGCCTTTCACCGCGAGGCCGTGGCCTTTCGCCGCCAACTCCCCGACCGAGAAGACCTCGCCTTTTCCCTCGGCAATCTCGGCGTGGCCCTCGCGCAGGACGGCCAGTGGCGCGAAGCCTGCGCCGCGCTGGAAGAAGCCCTCGAAACCTACGGCGCCATCGGCAAGGGCGAAAGCCGCGAAGCCCAAGGCTATGCGGCCAATCTCGACATTTGCCGCCGCGCCCTCGCTGAAGAACGAAATCTTTAGGAGGTTACGAGGGAGGATGCAGTTGACAGATATTCCTCAAGTCCGTCTGGAGCGAAGCGGAAGACGGG
>CAMWVJ010000155.1 GCA_947177645.1 uncultured Desulfovibrio sp. | reverse complement strand
CCTTTTCTGCTGCGCGCTCAAGACGCGCTGAGGCAAAGGCCGCGCGGCCCCCGGCAGGAGATAGCTCGGCCCCTGGGCTGCTCAAGCGGGTTCGGGCTCAGAAGTCCATCACTTCGCCGTCAAAGGGGATGAGCACCTTGTCCCGGATGCCGTGCTCGCGCGTGTAGCGGGCGAGGTCCTTGCGATCCACGGTCATGTGGTTGATGGCGTCCATGTGCACGGCCACCACCTCAGCGTCGGGCGCGGCCCTGACCATGCGCAGCACATCCTCCTTCTTCATGATGATTTCCGGCGCGTCGCGGAAGGCGTCCATCTCCATGGCGGCGCCGCCCGCGTTCATGATGATGACATCCGGCTTGTGGGCGGCCAGAGCTTCGTCCACGCCCGGGAACCACACCGTGTCGCCCACTACCCAGGCCTTCTTGCCGTCCGGCGCGGTGAACACGATGCCCATGACCTCGCCCAGCGCCTTGGCGAGCATCGGGTCGGCGTACATGGCCTCAGAACCGTGGCGCGTGGCCGTGCGCTCGAGGCGCACGCCCTTGAAGAGCTCGCCGTCTTTCAGGATGCGCACATCCTTGAAGCCTTGGCCGCGCACGAGCTTTGCGTCCTCTTCATTTTGCACGAAGAGGGGCATCTCCTTGGGGATCGCCTTTTGCGCGGCCTCGTCCCAGTGGTCGAGGTGGGTATGGGTGAGGATGACGGCATCCACGCCGGCCAGCAGGTCCTCCACCGGCATGGGGAGCGGCGTGAAGGGGTTGCGCATGCCGCTGCGGTAGGTGTTGGCAAAGCCCTCATAGGCGCCGGGCGCGGCCAGCATGGGGTCGATGAGGAAGGTGGCGTCGCCGCTTTTGAGCTTGGCCGTGGCGTTGCGCACATGCTGGAGCTGGAAGGCCGCGGCCTTTTTGGCCTCGGGGGCCTGCTGGGCCTCGGCGGCGAGCGCCGGGCCGGCCAGCAGCAGGAGGGCGGCGGCCAGAAGGCCGGGAAGGATGCGGGTTTTCATGATTTTCTCCTTTTTTTGCGGTACAGTTTCCAGAAGGCGCGAGCACGGCCTTCACCGCGTCGTGATACGGGATAATCGTTGGGCGCCCCGCGGACATGCAGAGATAGCCGTCGGCCGCCTTGTAGGTGGCGAAGGCGTCCGAATACATCAGGCCGGTCTTGCGCTTATTGGACATGGGGTCCCCCCTGGTTTTCCGGCGCTCGGGCCGGGTGTTTCGGGCAGTATGGACCCTATAGGAGCTATAGACGCAAGTTAAATCTCACAGCCTGCAAAAATCTTTTCCGCGGGCGCCGCGTCGCCGGCAAATCCTGAATTTACAAAGCCTTGGCGCCCGGCTACACTCGGCGCGCACACATCACCACGGAGGCCCCCATGGAACGCATCACCGTCAAGGTCGTCAATCATTCCGGCATGGAGCTGCCCGCGCCCACCTCGCCCTCGGCCGCGGGCATGGACGTGCGCGCCGCCCTCAAGGAGCCCGTGACCCTTGCGCCGGGCAAGCGCGCCCTCATCCCCACGGGCCTTCGGATGCAGATCCCGCGCGGCTACGAGTGCCAGATCCGCCCGCGGAGCGGCCTCGCCCTGAACCACGGCATCACCGTGCTCAACACGCCTGGCACCGTGGATTCGGACAGCCGCGCCGAGATCGGCGTGGTGCTCATCAACCTTTCGGACGAGCCTTTCACCGTGCACCCCGGCGACCGCATCTGCCAGATGGTGTTCAAAGCCTGCATGGAAGTGAAATGGGAGCCGGTGCGCGAGATCGACCATACCAAGCGCGGCGACAACAGCTTCGGCGGCTCCGGCCTTGAGGACGTGGCCGGGGAGACGCCCAAAGCCTGAATGGCTGCCCGCTTATAGCGCGAGCACGATGGTGCCGAGGGTGATGAGGCCGCCGCCGAGGACGACCTTCCAGCTCAGGCTCTCGCCCAGCAGCAGGAAGGCGAGCAGGATGGTGATGGGCACGCTCAGCTTGTCGATGGGCGCCACGCGCGACACGTCGCCCGTTTCCAGCGCCTTGAAATAGAAGAGCCACGAGAGGCCCGTGGCCACGGCCGAAAGCAGGAGAAAGAGCCACGTGTTGCCCGGGATGGCGCGCACGCCGCGCACGCTGCCGTCAAAGAGCGCGATGCCCCAGACGAGCACGAGGATGAAGCTCACCCGGATGGCCGTGGCGAGGCCCGCGTCCACGCCGCGCACGCCCATCTTGGAAAAGATGGCCGTAAGCGCCGCGAACAGGGCGGATAAGAGGGCATAGTATTTCCACATGGATTCCCCCGGTGCCTGGGCACGAGGCGGCCGCTTCTTGCTCCCGTTGTGCATGGTGGCGGGAGTGAGCAGCGCGGGCGGCACATCCGCCGGAGGCTCCCCGCCTCCCTCTCATTTTAAAACCCCATGCAACGTTAAATTTAACTGTTTGATAAATACCCACATTCCTGATAGTATTTGGACGGGGAAAGCTGGTTTCGCTGCGTATTTCCTTGCATTGCCGGAACACGTCCGGCCTGGGCCAGACCAATGGAAAAAACATCACTGGAGCCTTTCATGTCTGAGACTACTGAAAAAGATGTCTCCCCCATTGAGATGATCCGGGATAAATATGCCTCATCCTCACGCGATGACTGCCTTTTGCTCTATTGTGGCCTCATAACCAATATCTGCAATATAACTTTTTTGGATAAACAAAGTTTTCTCAAATATTATGAGAATATCTGCACCTCTTTCTTTCTGAGCATTCTGTCCAGGTACAATAATTCAGAGTTTCCCGAAGTAGTGGAGAGAGAAAAGCAAATTTTTGAAGATGTCTCGTATTCCTTCATATATCATATCAACAAAAGCCCTCGCAGTGATATTTCCATAGATGAACTGAAAATTGCCGCCTTGCAAGCCAAGGTCGCGTGCACCGAAACATTAAAACGGAATAATGATTTGTTTGAATAAAAAATTCCTGCCCCCCTACGGGCTGCACGCCTCACGGCCTGCTCTCCAGATGGCCAGCCCAAGAAGCCCTGCCGCCAATCGCTGGTGCCCCGCTCACTTCCCCAGGTGTGTCTCAAAAAACTTCGCCACTTCCGAAAAATAGAACTGCGTTTCTGGCGCCTCGGGCGGCAACTGCACATATTGCCAGTGCGACAGGCCCTCCAGGACGAGCAGGTCAGCCGGGACGCCCGCCTCGCGCAGCTTGCGGTGTGTGCGGACAGTATTGCTCAAAAAGAGGTCGCGCGTGCCTGTGCCGAGGATGGCCGGCGGAAAGCCCTGCATGTCGCCATACACGGGCGAGAGCAACGGCGCCTTGAGGTCATGGCCCCCGGCATAGGCCTTGGCCATGCCCTCCAGCAGGCCCTCATACTGCACGAGCACGTCATCCACATGGGTGTTGGCAAAGTAACTGTCGCCCGTCTTGGAAAGGTCGCTCCAGGGCGTGCCCGGGGCGATGGCGCCGGGCATGGGCAGGCCCTCCTCCTTCGCGCGCAGGCAGAGCGCCAGGGTCATGCCGCCGCCCGTGGAGGAGCCGAAAACGCCAATATTTTTGGCAGGATAGCTCTCAAGCAGAGCCTTGTACACCGCCATGGCGTCATCGAGCGCCGCCGGATAAGGACATTCCGGCGCCAGCCGGTAATCCACGGCCACCACCTTGAACTTGCCGATGGCCGCCATGTAGATGCCCTCGGGCAGGCCCGCCATGCCAGGGTTGAACACATAGCCGCCGCCGTGGAAATAGAGAAGGATCTTGTCCGCATGCGTGGGAGGCAGCGCCGGCGGCTCCAGCAGGAACACGGGCACGCCGGCAATGGCGCTTTTTTCGCACCTGATCTCCAGATGCCTGAGCAGGCCGGGAACCTTTTTCTCCGTCTGGGCCGCGGCTTTTTGCACAAGGTCCTTCCAGGCGGCGGCGTCCTTCGGCTCCAGGTGCCACGGGATGGCCGAGGCGTCGGTCTCAATGGCCTGCTTCAGGGCCGGGCTCGCATCCTCGGGCACCGGGAGGGTGCGGCTGGGCAGTTCGCGCGCATAGCCGGAGAAAGAGAGGGCGAAAACAAGAAGAGCGCCGCAAAAAAGAGAAATACCCCACTTCATGGCATCCTCCAGGAGGTGAAAGGGCCGGCGACGAGGACATCCCGGGGCCGCGGGCGCCGCATCCGCGTTTCCTGAGTATGGACGATTCCCGGCCCGACGACAATACGGCGTAAAATGCGGTCCTTGCCGTTTGCGGGAGTTGCCCCGGTGTGCGGCCCCCCCCCCGCCGTTGCGAACACCCCGTGGGGGCGGTACCCACCCCCCCCAAGGGTGGGGGCCATGAAAGAGGCCATAGA
>CAMWVJ010000154.1 GCA_947177645.1 uncultured Desulfovibrio sp. | reverse complement strand
AATGACCACAAGAGATCGTCCACCATCCGCGTGGACCACGAGCGGCTCGACCACCTGATGAAACTCATCGGCGAGCTCATCATCAACCGCAACCGCTACACGCTCATCGCCCGCTCCCTCGAAGGCAGCGAGGACAGCATCAACGTGGCCGAGGTGGCGCAAAGCCTTTCCGAGACCACCTATGCCATGGCCCGCATTTCGGATGACCTGCAGGACACCATCATGAAGGTCCGCATGGTGCCGGTCTCTTCCGTCTTTTCGCGCTTCCCGCGCCTCGTGCGCGACCTTTCGCGCAAGAGCGGCAAGGAAGTTGACCTCATCATGGAAGGCGAGGAGACGGAACTGGACAAGAGCGTGGTGGAGGTCATCGGCGACCCGCTCGTGCACCTCATCCGCAATTCCGTTGACCACGGCATCGAGCCCGAAGACGTGCGCATCGCCGAGGGCAAGCCCGCCAAGGGCAAGGTGGTGCTGCGCGCCTTCCACAAGGGCAATTCCGTTGCCATCGAGATCGAGGACGACGGCAAGGGCATCGACCCCAACAAGATGCGCGAAGTCGCCATCAAGAAGGGCATCATCACCCCCGAAGAAGCCGCGCAACTGGACGACCGCGAGGCCATTGAGCTTATCTTCGCGCCCGGCTTCTCCTCGGCGGAAAAGATCACGGACATCTCCGGCCGCGGCGTGGGTATGGACGTGGTGCGCACCAACATCAAGAACCTCAAGGGCAGCGTCAACACCTATTCCGAGGTCGGCAAGGGCACGCGCTTCACACTGAGCCTGCCGCTCACGCTCGCCATCATCGACGCGCTCATGGTCAATGTTTCCGGCCAGATGTACGCCATCCCGCTGGATGCGGTGTCGGAAACCACCAAGATCGAGACCGTGCGTCTCACCGATGTCAAGGGCCGCAAGGCCGTGACCCTGCGCGGCGAAGTGCTCGGCATCGTAGAACTTTCCGAAATGCTCGGGCTGCCCCGCTCCACCGAGACGCTGCCCGAGGTGCTTTCCGTGGTGGTCATCCATGACAACGAGCGCCGCCTTGGTCTCGTGGTGGATGAGCTTCTTGAGCGGCAGGAAATCGTCATCAAGCCCCTGGGCGCCTACCTCGGCGACCTCAAGGGCATCTCCGGCGCCACCATCATGGGCGATGGCTCGGTCATCCTCATCCTTGACCCGCACGAGATCTATCTCATGTCCACTTCCAAGTCGGCGGGCATCAATCCCGGCATGGATCAGAGCAAGCAGCTCGCCGCCAAATAATCGGAGAAACACTCACACATCAAAAAAACCACCCGCCCTGCGGGTGGTTTTTTTGATGGTATAAGGAAAACCTCCCGCTGCCGGGAGGTTTCCTTGGTCAAGTCCGAAGTGCCGTCAAGACGCCACTTGCGCCCAAGCCTAGGCCGGCTTGTGGGGGAGCAGGCCCGTCAGCCACGCGGGCAGGCCGAACCAGTGGCAATACAGGGCGAAGGTGCCGATGGCCAGCGCCAGGATAAAGAGGAACCAGAACCAGAACTTTATCCTGTTGCGCGTCTTGCGCATGCGCGCGGTGAGCCGGTAGGGGTCGTCCATGTCCCTTCTGGCGTGCGGCGGCATCTTGCCCACGCTGGTCAGGGTCTGGCCCATGACAAGGTTGATGGGCGCGCCCTGGTTGACGGCCCAGCCGGAAGCGTCCAGCAGGGGTCCGAGGCTCCGGCGCCTGAGCTTGAACCAGGCGATGACCACCGAGGGCCCGGAAATGCAGATGAACACCCCGACCAGGGCGAGCGGCCACCACCAGCCGAGCGAGGCCAGCGAATTGGCGATATAGGCGAAGGCCGCGCTGAGCACGCTGAGAGCCACACTGACGGCGGCGAAGATGCCGGCGCCCTTGGCGAAGTCGAAGGGCGGCTTGGCCTCCGCCGGTTTTGCCGCCGCCGAGGCCACGGCCTCGGCGCTGGCCTTGCTCACGCTCTCCTCCTTGGCGGCGAGGAACTTTTGCACCTGCTCGCTGATGAGGTTGGAGATGCGGATATAGGGCGCCCACACCGCCTCGCGCAGGCTGATGGGATTGTGCACCACCTTGGTGATGACCGAATCCCACTCCTTGCCGTGATTGTCGATGAACAGGCCGTGGCGCCCGTCGATGAGGGCGGCGAGGTCGCCCGCCGTGAGCGCGGCCGAAATGGAGCCCGTGGACACGGCGCCGTCCTGCTCGGTGCGACGGATGTCGCAATAAATGAGGCACAGATGGCTTTGCGCGGCAAGGCGCACATGGGTCTCAAGGTCGCCCACGGGCACGCACAGGCGGCACTCACGGCTGTCGAGATAGAGAGTGCCGGACTGGAAAATGGCCCGCTTGCTGGGCTCGTAAAAATCGATGAACGAAACGAAGTTCATCAGCAGGGTATAGAGATGCGCATGGAAGAGGGCCAGCTTGTCCAGATCCTGGATGGCGGCCATTTTCGGGGCCGCCAGGTCTTTTTGCGCCAGATCCGCGAAGGCCTTGCGCGTGGCGGCATCCAGGAAGCGGGCGATCTGGGCGTCATCCAGCTTGTCCAGATTTTCGTTGGGCGTGACCGGCATCCACACCCGCTTGAGCGGGTCATCGGCGGGCGCGAAGGCCAGCGGCGCAAGGTCAGGCAGTTCCAACCGGCTGGCGTCGGCCGGGGGCAGGTCATAGATGGGCTTGCTTTCCAGCGCGCCCGCATAGGAGGCAAAGCCGGCCTTGATCTTCGCCCATTCCTCCTCGGTCAGGGCTTCGGTCTGGCCGCCCTTGGAGAGGAGCGGCGCAAGCAGGCTGCAAAATTCCTTTACGTCGGCGAGCCACGCCGGGTTGAGGCCCTGGTTGAGCGGCAGGGGCTTGCGCGCCTCCACGCGGGCCAGCGGCATGCGCACGAGCGTGGCCGCAAGGTTCTCCTTGATGAGCTCCCCGTTCTGGTCGGGGCTGATGCCGTCCGAACCGAGGCCGGCATTGGCGAGGGCCGTGTCCTCATTGAGCGCGGCGAGGGTGCCGGGCGCGAAATCGGCCATGCGGCAGCGGTTGAAATAGTCGTCGATCTTGGGCCCGAGGCGCGTGAGCAGCGTCCAGGCCGCGGCCGTCGCCTCCCCGAGCGGGAGTGCCGCCCCGGCGACCCGCGCGCGGAAGTCGCGCGTGGCCTCGAGCCTTTTGGCAAATTCATCGGCAAGTTCCGCATCGAGACCGGGCTTGCCCGAGGCGTCCTTCCTGGCGCCGACGACGGCAAGCGCGGCGCGGACATACTCGGCCAGATCCTTGTCCTCCTCCGGCACGGAAGAGACGGGCACGATGCCGTCGCCATTGAACGCATAGCCCTCGGCTTCGGCCAGCACGGCCTCGATCTGCGCGGGCGTGACCTCCTGCGCGTCCGAGGCGCCGCTTTTTTCAAGGGTGAGCTTGGCGGCGGCCAGCAATTCCTTGCCGGCGTCCGTATCATCGCGCAGGTTGTCGAGGGGCATGGCCTCCCCGCCCTCCCTGAGCTTTGCCGGGTGCTGCACTCTGTCGCACACCCAGGCAACGGCCGCCAGGATGTCGGCCGAGCGGATGCGGCCATCCTTGTCCGGGTCGAGCAGTTCGAGCGTCCTTGTGTCGAACTCAAGCCCGTGCGTGGGGCAGCTCATGGCCATCCACAGTTTCTGGTCGAGGCTCGCGAGGTTGCGCCACTCCCAGTCCGTTTGCAGGATGGCCTGGTCGAGGCCGCTCATGCGGCGGAAGGTGAAGACATCCTCGGTCTTTTGGGCCGCGGCGGTGTCGCCGGCCTCGGGGGCTGGCTGCACGCTGCTGTTCTGTTCTTCTTCCATGGTGGTATCGTTTTCCGGCATGGGTTCTCCCGAGGGACGACATCGGCGCCCCGTTGGATGTGGTGGAAATTTTCTTCGGGAATCCGCAGGATTGCGGTGGACCGCCTGACAAATCCTTGCCATAAATGCCGCGGGGCGTCAAAGGGGCGCCGGGCTGCCCGTACTCACGAAAAGTCGCCCGTGGCCCCCGGTTGGCCGGCCGTGAGCAGTTCAGCGGAAAAGCCTTGATAGTTCAAGGAAGTTCCGGCTATACTCCGTTCTAGGAGCGCGCGCTCCTGCCGCCGGCAGCCGCTGCGCGGCCGTCGAGATAACGCAAAGGAGCCTCGTGTGAAAAAATCGCTTTTGCGCCTTGGTCTGGCACTGGTCCTCGCCCTGACATGCGCCGCCGCGCAGGCTGCGGCCCCCGCGCCGGCCGACAGCAGCGCGGCCGCCCCCGCCATGAACGCCGCCGGGAACCCCGTTGACCAGTTCACCGGGGAGATTTGGGTCAATACCTCCGAGTCCGACAAGAAGGCCTATCTCTTCGGCATCGACT
>CAMWVJ010000153.1 GCA_947177645.1 uncultured Desulfovibrio sp. | reverse complement strand
CCCACGGGCGGCTTGAAGCCACGCTGCCCGGAGTGAGGCTCGACGGCAGCGGAAGCGCAGCCGTGGCGCGGCATGTGCCCCGCATCATCTCATCTCTCGACTCGCTCTGCGAGAGCATCGGCGAGCTCCGCGGCGGCAGCTCCTACTCGCTCTTTTCCGCACCCCGCGGCGAGAGCGTCGAGGGGGATATAAAGCGGATAAGCGCGGCCACGCCATCCTCCGGCGCAGCGATCGGAGCCACCGCCGTGCCCCATCGGTTCAGCGCAGCGGCGGCCGCAGTGAGCGGCACCACGGTTGTGTGGGGCGGCATCGAGCCGATTCCGCTTGCGGCGCCGTCGGTGTCGGAGCTCGCCGCGTCAGGGGTGTCAGGGGCATGCTCGGGGGCGGTGCAGGTCACGTTCAGCGGCAGCGACAGCGCCGGCACTCCATATTCCACCGTGCGCACCTTCGCCCTGCCGGACTACACCCCCACGGCCCTCTCGCCGCTGATCGTCTACCCCGACGCCCGCGCCACGGCGATCCGTGTGGCCGTAGGCGCGTTGTGGGTGAAAGTGCCCCTAACCGCCTCTCCCGATGGCCGCAGCGCCTACTATCTGGCGCCCGACCTGCTCCCGGTGGCCATCTCGCAATCGGGCTCCGCGGCCGTACCCGCCGCCAACCCTCCGAAGCTGCCGATACCCGGCGGCATGATCGTTGCCGACGCCGCCGATCCGTTCATGCCGCGGGCGAGCGCCGAGCTCCCCGGCGGGAGCATAGTGGCCGTGGCCGAGGGTGCGCGGAGCCGCAGTTCTTGGGATTTCGCCAGGAGGCATTTCTATCTGTTCGCCACTTCGGGGATCTATGCCCTGAGCGTAGGCAGCCGCGGCGCGGGGCTCTCCGTGGCCCGCATTTCGCCTGCCGAGGTGACCGCTCCGGCTGTTGCCGCGATGCCGCAGGGGGTGGCGGCGATTGCCGGGGGAAGGCTGGTGATGGTGTCGGGCAGTGTGGTGCGCACCCTGGCCGATGTCGATGCGGGTGGTGCGACGGCCCTGGGCTATGACCCCTCGCGCGGAGAACTGTGGATCGGCGGCCCTGACGCGGCGGCCACCCGGGTGCTTGCCGATGACGGATTCATCTATGAGCGCACTCCCGGCGTGGATGCGCTCCGTGGCAGCGGCGGACGCCTCTGGATAGCCGCCCGCGGGGGTGTGCTCCGGCTTACGGGCACCGACGAGCCCGAACCTGCGGCAGCTTCGCTCGTGAAGATCTTCTGGGAGGGGCGCGCCGTTGCCGGCGGGAGAGGGTAGAGGCCGCAGAATGGCATCTGACGGCCCGCGCGGTGTCGGCTCTGATGCGCGTTAGCGGCGACGGCGGTTTCGGCATCGCCGGGGCCACGCCGATGACTGAGCTGAGAGTGGACGGGCAGCTAAATTCTCCCCTGCGGGTCCGCATAATCGCCCCTCCGCGGCGCAATCTCTCGGCAACCGTCCAGGGCCTCGTGAGCCCCGACGCCCGCTTTTTCGGCGCCGAATTCCTAACCCGATCCTGATTCCCCGCTATGAAGAAAACAAATGCTTCCACTGATCCCATCGCCGCGGAAAACCGCCGCCGCAACCGCCTGCTCGACGCGCCCTACTGCCCCGCCACGGGCCGCGGATGCCGCGGGGAGCGCACTGCCGTGAAAACCTCCGGCGGCGAAACGCTCCACCTGCCCCGCACCATGCTCGCCGATCCCGGATGGAACCCTGCGCTGACGGGCATTGCGCTCGAGCGCCTGCGCCTGCGCCACGATTTCGAGTTCTGGGCATGGCGCTGCGTGAAGATCAAGGACAAGATCTCGGCCCGGGATGTGCCTTTCACACTCAACCGCGCCCAGCGGAGGCTCCTCGACGTGTTTGAACGTCAGCGCCTTGCCGGCGAGCCGATAAGGGTGATCCTGCTCAAATCGCGCCAATGGGGCGGCTCCACGCTCACCCAGATCTATATGGCGTGGCTCCAGATTGTCCACCGCCGCAACTGGCATTCGCTGATCTGCGCCCATGTGAAGGACACGGCGGCCGTGATCCGCGCCATGTATGCCAAGCTGCTCGAAAACTATCCCGAAGAGCTCTGGGAGGATGACGCCGCGCCGCGGTTCGCTCCGCTGCCGGGCACGGCCAATACGCGCACCATCGCCGGGCGCGGATGCAACGTGACCATCGGCACCTACGAGAAGCCCGATGCCTCGCGAGGCACCGATATCGTCATGGCCCATCTGAGCGAGGTGGCCTTCTGGCGCAAGACGCTCCACAATAATCCCGAGGCGATGGTCCAGGCCATCACGGCGGGCATAGCGCGGGTGGCGCATTCGTTCATCGTGCTCGAATCGACGGCCAACGGCGTGGGCTCCTATTTCCATCGCCAGTGGCTCCGCGCCGTAAGGGGCGAAAGCACGTTCACGCCCGTGTTCGTGGCCTGGCACGAGGTGGATTTCAACCGCCTGCCCGTGGCTTCGCGCGCCGCGTTCCATGCCTCGCTGGATGCCCGGGGAATGGCCATGTGGGATAGCGGGCTGACCCTCGAGCAGATAGCCTGGTATCAGGCCAAGCTGCTTGAAGCGGGGGAGGGGAGCGTGGCCGCCGAGCATCCCGCCAATCCCGAGGAGGCGTTTGCGAGCACCGGGGCGTCGGTGTTTCCATCCGTGCAGGCCGAGGCGCTCAGGAAGGGATGCCGCGACGTGGAGCCCGAAGCCGGGGGCACGATGGTGTGGAGCGCTCCGCGCCCGGGCGAGAGCTATGTTGTGGCCGTGGATGTGGGCGGACTGTCGGTGCGGTCGGATTATTCGGTGATAGCCGTGGTCTGCGCCTCGTCGGAGCTGCCGGAGGTGTGCGCGCAGTGGCGCGGGCATATCGACTATGACCTCCTTGCCGCCAAGGCCGCCGGAATCGCCCGGAGCTACAATGACGCCCTGCTCGTGATCGAGAGTAACACCCCCGAGAACCTCACGGCCCGCAGCGGCGAGCCCTCGGTGCTGCTCGACATGCTCGGCGACACATATCCCAACTTCTATCACCGCACCTCGCCCGACGGCACATCGCGTCGCCCGGGATTCCACACCAACCGCCGCACCAAGGCCGCCATCATCGCCAATCTCCAGAGCATTGTGCGCGAGGGCGGCTACATCGAGCGCGACAACCGCGCCATCGACGAGATGCTCACCTATGAGCAGCTCCCCTCGGGATCGTGGGCGGCGCGCAGCGGGTGTCACGACGATGTGCTGATGACCCGCGCCATCGCCCTCTACGTCATAGCCCGCCTGCCGGCGCCGCCTGCGGCGGTCGACTTCGCGGCGCTCGCTCCCGCCGTGATTCCTCCCGAAGATTATGCACTTATTTAACAATCAGATATGAGAAAAATCAGTAAAATCATCATCCATTGCTCAGCCACTCCCGAAGGCAGGGACTACACCGTCGGTCAGATCGACGGCTGGCACCGTCAGCGCGGTTTCCGCTGCATAGGCTATCACTTCGTCATCTATCGCGACGGCTCCGTCCATCCTGGGCGGCCGGTAGGGCAAATCGGCGCGCACACCCTGGGGCACAACGCCGGTTCCATAGGCATCTGCTATATCGGCGGATGCGCGGCCGACGGCCGGACGCCCAAGGATACCCGCACCGCGGCCCAGCGCCGGGCGCTCGCCGGGCTCGTCGGCGAGCTGAAAGCCGCATATCCCGCGGCCACCGTCCACGGCCACAATGAGTTTGCCGCCAAAGCCTGCCCCTCGTTCAACGTCAAAACCGATCCCGACCTATGCGCAAATATGGTTTAAGTCAGAGTTATGAGTTACGAAGTGTGTGGCTGATCGCCTTCCTCGCCCTGTATGTGGTGATTTTCGCTTCCTGCCGCCCGCATAAGGAAATGCAGCAGCAATCGAGCCTTGCCGTTGATTCGATGGCAAGGATGGAGCAGCACCGCGCGATCCTGACCCTCGATTCGCTGATACGCCATATCGAATTCAGCTTCGACACCCTCAGAATCAGCATCGAGCCAGACTCCCCGAAAGTAATCCGCCTCACGGCCACCCACGGCCGCATCACTGACAGCCGCCGCACGATCCGCCGCCAGGCCGACCTCACTCACCGCCTCGACACCGCCGGTCGCCGCCTCGCCTCAGCCTCCACCACCACCGGGCGCACCACCCCGGTCCGCCACCTCAATCTCCCCTTCCTCGCCCTCCTTGCCCTTCTCCTCCTCGCCGCTTATTTCGCCGCAAGCGGCTTTGCGAGGAACAAACCTTGAGCCGCTTGCGGGCCTATGTGGTGAGGGTTTCGGCGATGGAATTGAGGTAGAGGAAGGTTTCGCGGCCCACGGGTCAGTTGGGG
>CAMWVJ010000152.1 GCA_947177645.1 uncultured Desulfovibrio sp. | reverse complement strand
GTCCCGGCCTGCGCCGGCGAGGAGGAAAGCTGCTGGCGGGCGCTCGTGCTCGGCACGCGCGACTATGTGCGCAAGAGCGGGGCCAGTCGCGTGCTGCTGGGCCTTTCCGGCGGCATGGATTCCGCGCTCGTGGCCTGCGTGGCCGCCGAGGCCCTGGGGCCGGAAAACGTCACCGGCGTGCTCATGCCCTCGCCGCACACGAGCCGCGCCTCGGTGGAGGATGCCGAGGCGTTGGCGCGCAACCTGGGCGTTTCCACGCTCACCGTGCCCATCGCAGGCCTCATGGAAGCCTTTGCCCAAGCGCTCGGCCCGGGGCTTGAGCGCTTCCCGGCATGGCCGGGGGACGTGACGCTGGAGAATCTCCAAGCCCGCATCCGCGGCACCATCCTTACCTCGCTCGCCAACCGGGCCCGCGCGCTCGTGCTCAATACGGGCAACAAGAGCGAGGTGGCCATGGGCTACTGCACGCTTTACGGCGACGCCGTGGGCGCGCTCGCCGTCATCGGCGACCTCACCAAGACCCGGGTCTACGCCCTCGGGCGCTGGCTCAATGCGTGGAAGGGCCGGGAGCTCATCCCCGAGGCCGTGTTCGTGAAGGCGCCCAGCGCGGAACTGAGGCCCGGGCAGAAAGATACGGACTCCCTGCCGCCCTATGACGAGCTTGACCCGCTGCTGGAACGATTGCTTTCCCCACCGCTCCCCGCGCAGGACGACGAAAACGCGGCCGCCACAGGCGCGCCCGAAGCCGCGCCCGCGGATCTTGAGGCGGATGTGCGCCGCCGCCTCTTCGCCTCGGAATTCAAGCGCCGGCAATTGCCGCCGGCGCTCCGCGTAAGCGGCGTGCCCTTCGGGGAGGACGGCTGGCAGGCGCCCACGGCCGGGCGCTACCGCATGCCTTAAAAAGAGTCCGCGCCCGCTCCAGCACACGCAAAACGCCCCCGCCCCCCGCGATAAAGCGGGAACGGCAGGGGCGTCTTCGCATGCGCACCGGGCCACGCCAGCGCGCCACCACACTTTTGGGGACTTTTTGGCCTCCCCTACCCCTCGGGCTGGCGCGAGCGGCGCATGGCCACCGAGCCCGTGCGCGCGATCTCCTTGATGCCGAAGCGCTGGAGCAAGCCCAAGATGGCCTCGAGCTTTTCGTGGTCGCCCGTGGCCTCGATGGTCATCTCGGTGTGGCTCACGTCCACCACCTTGCAGCGGAAGATCTCCACCGTGCGCAAGATCTCGCCGCGCGCCTGCCCCTCGGCCTGCACCTTGACGAACATCATCTCGCGCTCCACGGCCTGGAGCTCGGAAAAGTCCACCACCTTGATTACCGACACGATCTTGTGCAACTGCTTCATGATCTGCTCGAGGATCATGCTGTCACCATAGGTGGTAATGGTCATGTGGGAGGTGCCGTCCTCGAGGGCCGGGGCCACGTTGAGCGAGTCGATATTGAAGCCGCGCCCGCTGAACAGGCCCACCACGCGCGAGAGCACGCCGGGTTCGTTCTCCACAAGGACGGAAAGCACATGCCGCTGCATCGGGATTCTCCTTCGTGCCTGCTGTATTTTCGCCCGGACTGCTCCTAGACCAGGAGCATCTCGTCCAGCGCCGCGCCCGCGGGCACGATGGGATAGACATTCTCCTCCCGCTCCACGCGCACGTCCACAAAGGCGGGATTGGGCGTGGAGAGGGCCTTTTCCAGCTCGGGGAGCAGGTCCTCCGCGCGCTCGATGCGGTAGCCCTCGGCGCCGTAGGCCTCGGCCAGGCGCACGAAGTCGGGCTGCGCCTCCATGTTGGTGGAGCTGTAGTTGCCCGCGTAGAAGAGTTCCTGCCACTGGCGCACCATGCCGAGGTGCCGGTTGTTGAGGATGATGACCTTGACCGGCAGCTTGTTGGCCACGGCGGTGGCGAGCTCCTGGATATTCATCTGCAGCGAGCCGTCGCCGGCCACGGCGATGACCATCTTGTCCGGCAGGGCGAGCTGCGCGCCGATGGCCGCGGGAAAGCCGTAGCCCATGGTGCCGAGGCCGCCGCTGGTGAGCAGGGTGCGCGGCTTCGTAAATTCATAATACTGCGCCGCCCACATCTGGTGCTGGCCCACCTCGGTGGCGATGATGGCGTCGCCGCGCGTGAGTTCGCGCAGGGCCTCGATGACCTCCTGCGGCTTGATGGCGCCGTCGGCCGAGGGCTCGTAGGAGAGCGGCTTGCTCTTCTTCCACGAGGCCACGTCCTTGAGCCACAGGGCGTGCTGCGTGGCCCAGTCCTTCTCGGCATACTTGCTTTCGCAGATGTCGAGGATGCCGGCGAGCGCCAGCTTGCAGTCGCCCACCACGGGGATGTCCACATCCACGTTTTTGCGGATGGAGGTGGGGTCGATGTCGATATGCACGATGCGCGCCTTGGGCGCAAAGGCCGCGATCTTGCCGGTCACACGGTCGTCGAAGCGGGCGCCCGCGCAAATGACGAGATCGGCGTTGTTGATGGCGAGGTTGGCGGCATAGGTGCCGTGCATGCCCACCATGCCGAGGAAGAGCTCGTCCGTGGCGGGGAAGGCACCCAGCCCCATGAGCGTGGCCGTCACCGGGATGCGCAGCTTGCGCGCCAGGGTCGTGGCCTCCGCCGCGGCGTCGGCCATGACCACACCACCCCCGCAGAGCAGCACCGGCCGCTGCGATTCGGCGATGAGCTCGGCCGCGCGCCTGAGCTGGTTCGCGTTGGGCTTGTAAGTGGGGTTGTAGCTGCGCATGGAGATGTCGTCCGGCCAGAGAAATTCGGCCGTGGCCTGCACGATGTCCTTGGGCAGGTCCACGAGCACCGGGCCCGGGCGGCCGCTGCGCGCGAGGTAGAAGGCCTGGCGGATGGTGCGCGCCAGCTTTTTCACGTCCTTGACGAGGAAGTTGTGCTTGGTGCACGGCCTCGTGATGCCCACGATGTCCACTTCCTGGAAGGCGTCGTTGCCGATGAGCTGGGTGGGCACCTGCCCGGTGATGACCACGAGCGGGATGGAATCCGCATAGGCCGTGGCGATGCCGGTCACGGTGTTGGTGGCGCCGGGGCCGGAGGTCACGAGGCAGCAGCCCACCTTGCCCGAGGCGCGGGCGTAGCCGTCGGCCGCGTGCACGGCGCCCTGCTCGTGCCGGGTCAGGATGTGGCGGATCTCGGGGTGGCGGGGCAGCTCGTCATAAATGTCGATGACCGCGCCGCCGGGATAGCCGAAGAGGATGTCCACGCCCTCGCGTTTCAGGGATTCCAGAAGGATATAGGCGCCGGTGCGTTCCATGCAGATGTCCTTATAAGGCGGATGTCCTGTCGCTCTCGTGCCCGGGGCGTTCCCGCAGGGCGCCTCCGGCAGGCGGCGCGGGCGCTGGTTGAGACGGGCAAGCCCCGTGCCCGCCGGGAGCGCAGGCCCCCGGCAGCGCGGCCGCCGAAGCGCCGGCCCCCGCCAGGGCCGGAAGGGCTGCCCTTGCGGGCTGCCGCTAGCTGTTTTCTTTCTTCAGGCGGTCGAGCATGTCCATGAGCTGGGTCTTGTTTTCCAGCTTCTGCTTCTTGAGCTGCTTCAGGGTCTGCTCTTCGGTGGGCGTACGGAAGCTCTTGCCCTCGAGCTTTTCCACCTGCTTTTCATAGAGCACATGGTCGTCCCACAGGGATTTCAGCTCGGGGTCCTTGGGGGCGTACTTTTCCAGAAGGTCGAGTTCATGCTGGTCCATGACGGCTCTCCAGGGTTAGAAGGTGCGGCGCGGGGCGCGCCCGCGAAAAAACCGGGCCGCTGCTCCCTCAGGGCAGGCCCGCGGCATACTGGGCCAGCGAGCGCACCACGATGCGGTTGCAAAGCTCGATGGCCAGCAGCACGATGATCGGCGAGAAGTCGAGCCCGCTCGAATAGGTGAAGGGCAGCCACTTGCGGACGCGGTAAAAGACGGGCTCGGTGAGCTGCCTCAAGATGCGCACGATGGGATTATACGGGTCGGGCCTGACCCAGGTGATGAGCGCCGCGATGACGACGATCCAGAAATAGAGGTTGAGCAGGGTGCCGAGGACCATGGCCACCGCGCTCAGGGTATTGGCAAGAACGATCATGCGCGCTCCGAAGGCGTTTTCCCGGGGCGGGGTTTCTCCTCAAGGCCCAGCATCCGCGCCAGCGTGGGAAAATCCGGGGCCGTGAGGTCGCCTTCCACAAGGCCCCCGAAGCCCGCGAAGACCATACCCGCGCCGCGGGCCGCCTCGCGGTCGTTTTCGCTGTCGCCCACAAAGAGCGCCTGGCCCGGAGCGGCGCCCCAGGCGCGGAGGATGAGCGCCGGGCCCGCGGGCGCGGGCGTGGGCCGGGCGCCTGGCGCCGAGCTTACGGGGTCAAA
>CAMWVJ010000151.1 GCA_947177645.1 uncultured Desulfovibrio sp. | reverse complement strand
CGCTGGATGTGGCTGCAGCAAATGCCATACTCAAGGATTACGCCAATACAACGCGGATACAGAGCAGGAAATTTAAAAAAGATGTTACCCTGATGCTTGGTGAGGTGGAATTTCTGGACGACACCAAAAATACCTGGGAGCAAGGGATACGCCGCTGGAATCGTATCAATGGGCCCAATACCCAGCAAACCACTGACTCAGGGCACGTCACCCTCCCGCAACCAGCCCCCGCACCTGCCCCGGTAGAGACCGCTCCCCGGGTTCCCGCGCATCCGGCGCCAGCGATGAGTGCAGAAAAAACGGAATTTCCGGCGAGCCTCACCGAGGAGCTGCACCAGAAATTCCTTGCGGAAGATGAAGACTATGCCTTGGCGGACGCACTGCTCAACCTGACGTGGAAACGCCTGAAAGGAAAACTGGAGAAAAACCGATACAAAGAGATTCTGCAATCTCAGCGTGCCTGGGTCGCCAACGAACGCGACACCGGCGCGCGCAACAATGCCCAGACGCTGCCCCCGGCCAAGGCCTATGCCGCTGAGATGCTGCGGCGGGCGAACTTCCTCGCGCGCCAGATTTCAAGCCCACCCGCGACTGGTGAATATCAAAGCCCGGAGGCATCCCTCAGCCTGCAAAACACCGGCGGCAAGATACAGGTCACGGGTGATGCCGGAAACTCCAAGGGAAATACCTGTACTTTTGAAGGTGAAGGCAGCTATGCTCCGGGCTGGATACGGATGCACCACGAAGACTTCCCCGATTTTCTGCTGCTCTCCACAGGAAATGAGCTCATGATCCACTATGCTTCCTCGGGAAGCGCGCAAGGTTGCGGCTTTGATGTAGACTTCAAGGGGAGCTACAGCAGAAACAACTAGCCGCGCATCGCAGACGCCCGGCCATCGCCGGAGCGTGGGGGTTGGCCATGAAAAATTTTCCATGAGCTCTTGACTCTATAGCCGCTATAGCACTTATGGTTGACATGGATGAACGCCGGAGCCTGCGAAACGCCCGGCCCAAGGAGAAACACCATGTCCCAATGCCAGTGCTGCCACGACCATGAGATCCACGGCCACGAAAGCCACGAACATACCCACGGCGCCCACGCGCACGACCACGGTGCCCACGAACATAACCACGAGGGGCACGATCACAGCCACGACGACCACAGCCACGAGGCCCAAGCCGACTTCACCACCCCCGTGCCCGCATCCACGGCCACGCGCGCGGTCTACCGCATCCCCAACATGGACTGCCCCATGGAGGAAGCGCTCATCCGCAACAAGCTCGGGGGCCTCCCCGGCGTGACCGGCCTCGAGTTCAACCTCATGCAGCGCCTGCTCACCGTGGACCACGAGCCCGGCCTTGCGGCCTCCCGCATCGAGGAAGCGCTCCTTGCCATCGACATGGCCCCGGCGCAGCCGGACGCGGCGCCGGCCGCCCCGCAGGCGCTCCCGTGGCGGCGCATCTGCTGGGCCACCGGGTTCGCCGCGCTCGCCGAAGCCGTGGAACTCGGCGCCGAATGGGGGCACTTCTCCGCCGCCATGCAAAACGGGGCCGAATGGCTCGCCGCCGCGCTCTCGCTGGCGGCAATCCTGCTCGCCGGGCTCGGCACCTTCCGCAAGGGCTGGCTCGCGCTCATCAACCGCAACCTCAACATCAACGCCCTCATGGCCGTGGCCGTCACCGGCGCCTTCTGCATCGGGCAATTCCCCGAGGCGGCCATGGTCATGGCGCTCTTCAACCTTTCCGAAGCGCTGGAGGCGCGCGCCCTCGACCGCGCGCGCAACGCCGTGAGCGACCTTTTGGCGCTGGCGCCGGCCACGGCCACCGTGCTCCAGCCGGACGGCGCCTGGCGCGAAGTTCGCGCCGCCGACGTGCCCGTGGGGAGCCGCGTGCGCGTGCGCCCCGGCGAACGCGTGGCCCTGGACGGCGAGGTGGTGCAGGGCCGCTCCACGGTCAACCAGGCGCCCATCACCGGCGAGAGTATCCCCGTGGAGAAGGCTGTCGGCGACACTGTGTACGCCGGCACCATCAACGAGACCGGCGCTTTCGAGTTCACCGTCACCGCGGCCGCGCGCGACACCACGCTCGCGCGCATCATCCACGCCGTGGAGGAAGCCCAGGCCACCCGCGCGCCCATGCAGCGCTTTGTGGACAGCTTCGCCCGCTGGTACACGCCCGCAGTCTTCGCCCTGGCCGTGGTTACAGCCCTCGTGCCGCCGCTCTTCTTCGGCGCGGCGTGGGCCGGCTCCGTCTATATGGCGCTCGTGCTGCTCGTCATCGGCTGCCCGTGCGCGCTCGTCATCTCCACGCCCGTGACCGTGGTCTCCGGCATGGCCGCGGCCGCGCGCAAGGGCATCCTCATCAAGGGCGGCGCCTATCTCGAGCAGGGGCGCCTGCTCGACCGCCTCGCCCTCGACAAGACAGGCACCCTCACCCGCGGCGAACCCGTGCAGACGGACTTCGTTCTTCTCGCCGAAGAGGGCCGGCGCGACGAGATCGCCCGCATGGCTGCGAGCCTCGCGGCCCGCTCCGACCACCCGGTGTCGCGGGCTGTCGCGGCCGCGAGCACGAACCTCGGCCTGCTCGACATGGAAGCCGTGGAGGCCCTGCCCGGCGAGGGCGTGGCCGGAAGCGGCGCGGGCCGGCGCTGGTATCTCGGCAATTACCGCCTCATGGAACGCCTCGGCGCGGGAAGCCCGGCCCTCAAGGAGCGCATGAGCGCCCTGGAGGCCGACGGCAAGACCACGGTGGTGCTCGCCTCGGCGGAACTTGCCACGCCCGAAGCCGCCCACGCCGAAGCCCTGTTCGCCGTGGCCGACGGCCTGCGCGAGACCAGCGTGGAGGCCGTGGCCGAGCTCAAGGCCCTCGGCGTGCGCACGGTCCTCCTCACCGGCGACACCGAGGCCACGGCCAAGGCCATGGCCAAGGCCGCGGGCGTGGACGAATACCGGGCCGGGCTGCTGCCGCAGGACAAGCTCGCCATCGTGGAGGAGCTTGAGCGCACGGGCGCGCATGTGGGCATGGTGGGTGACGGCATCAACGACGCGCCGGCGCTCGCCAAGGCGAATATCGGCTTCGCCATGGCCGCGGGCGGCACGGACACGGCCATCGAGACCGCAGACGTGGCCCTCATGGACGACGACCTGCGCAAGGTGCCGCGCTTCATCCGCCTTTCGCGCGCGACCCACGCCATCCTTGTGGAGAACATCGCCTTCGCGCTCAGCATCAAGGCCGTGTTCTTCGCCCTGACCTTCGCCGGCATGGCGACCATGTGGATGGCCGTCTTCGCGGACGTGGGCGCCTCGCTCGTGGTGGTGGCCAACGGCCTCAGGGTCATGCGGAAGTAGGACGCGCGTGAGGGGCGCAGTCTGGGAGCGCGGGCGCGGCTCCCGGAGGGCAGGCGGGGCTTTCGCTTGCCCTCGCTGCCCTGAACGGATACTGTCGCGCCATGAATGACACTCTCTCCCAAAGCGGCGATACGGACGCGGCTACGTTCTCCCGGCTCTTCCCCGGCGAGCGCATCCGGCCCGTGGCTCCCGCGGACCTTGAGGCCGCGCGCGCGTGGCTGGACAGTCTCACCAAGCCCGTGGGCAGCCTCGGGCGCCTCGAAACACTGGCGGCCCGGCTCTGGGCCATGGCGCAGGGGCGCCGCCCTCTCGATGTAGGTCCGGCCCTCATGCTTACCGTGGCGGGCGACCACGGCATCGCCGCGCAGGGCGTCTCGCCCTTTCCGCAGGCCGTGACCCGCCAGATGGTCGCCAACTTCCTCGCGGGCGGCGCGGCCATCAACGTCCTCTGCGCCGCCAATGGCCTTTCCCTGCGCGTGGTGGACGCGGGCTGCGCGGGCGGCCCCTTCCCGGCCCATCCCCTGCTGCTTGACCGCCGCCAGGGCGACGGCACCGCTGACCTGAGCGCAGGGCCGGCCATGAGCCTTGCGGCCTGCGAAGCGGCCTTGCGCGCGGGCTTCGCCCTTGCGAAAGACGCCCATGCCGAGGGCTTCCGCACGCTGGGCCTGGGCGAGATGGGCATCGCCAATTCCACGGCCGCCACGGCGCTTTATTGCGCCCTCTTGGGCCTTGCGCCCGAGACTGTGGCCGGCCCCGGCGCGGGCGCGGAACCGCCCATGGTGGCGCGCAAGGCGGCTCTCGTGGCGAAGGCGCTCAGCGTCAATGCGGATAGCGTGGCGCAGGGCCCGGTGGAAACGCTTGCGGCGCTCGGCGGCTTTGAGATCGCCGTCATGTGCGGCGCCATGCTCGGCGACGCGGCGCAAGGCTTGGCCGTGCTCGTGGTCGGCTTCATCAGCACCTCGGACTGCGCGGCGGCGCTTGCCATGGAGCCGGAGTTCCCGGGCTATGCGCTACTGACCCGTGTTTAGGCCGAGCCCG
>CAMWVJ010000150.1 GCA_947177645.1 uncultured Desulfovibrio sp. | reverse complement strand
ATGACCGCCTTTTTCGGGATGGCCTGGGGGAAGGCGATATTGATGGCCACGTCAAGCTCAAGCCCGTGGAGACCAATACCGCCGGCGTCTTCCTCGCCGGCGTGTGCCAGGGCCCCAAGGACATCCCGGCCTCGGTGGCGCAAGGCTCGGCGGCCGCGGCCAAGGTGCTCGGCCTCTTCGCGCGGCCGCAGCTCGAGAGCGACCCGGCCATCGCCCATGTGGACATGCGCCGCTGCGTGGACTGCGGCAAGTGCATCCGCTGCTGCCCCTTCGGCGCCATCGAGGAAGTGAACATGCGCGGCGTGAACAAGGCGCAGGTCATTGAAACGGTCTGCCAGGGCTGCGGCCTCTGCGTGGCGACCTGTCCGCAGGGCGCCATCCAGCTCTCGCATTCCACCGACAACCAGATTCTCGCGGAGGTCAACGCGCTATGCCGGTTCTAGAAGGCAAGGAACTGCGGATCGTCGGCTTTCTCTGCAACTGGTGCTCCTACGGCGGCGCGGACACGGCCGGCGTGGCGCGCGCCGGGCAGCCCACCGACCTGCGCGTCATCCGCGTGCCCTGTACGGGCCGCGTGGACCCGCTCTTCATCGTCAAGGCCCTCCTGGAAGGCGCGGACGGCGTGCTCGTTTCCGGCTGCCACCCGCGCGACTGCCACTATTCGGTGGGCAATTTCTACGCCCGCCGCCGCCTCGAGGTGGTGCGCGAGTTTTTGCCGGTGATTGGCATCGACCCGCGCCGTTTCGCCTACACCTGGGTGTCGGCCTCGGAGGGCCAGCGCTGGCAGGAGGTGGTGCAGAAATTCACCGCCGAGATCCATGACCTCGGCCCGGCCCCGCGCCTCGAGGACGCCAAGCCCCTGCTCAGGCTCGCCGACATGGCCCTCACCTCCCTGCATCCGCTGGGCACCGGGGAGAAGGCGGCGCTCGCCGAGCTCAAGGAAGCCATCAAGCAGAAGCTCCCGGAGCTCGAGTTCGTCATCGGCTGGCAACAGGGCTATGACGCGGCGCATACCGTGCCGCTCTTCATGAAGACCCCGGAAGACGTGGACAAGCTCGTCTGGGGCCCGCTCAATGTGAACAACCCGGCCGTCTATCTGCCGCAGTTCAAGGGCAAAAAGGTCGGCATCGTGGTCAAGGGCTGCGATTCGCGCTCCATCGCCGAGCTGTTGCAGGAAAAGCTCATCAACCGCGAGGACGTGACCATCTTCTCCATCCCCTGTGAGGGCGTGCTGGACATGGCCCGCGTGAATACCGAACTCGGCCGCTATACGAAGATAGACGGCGTTACCATGGACGAGGCCTCGGTGACTATCACGGCCGACGGCAAGGAGCACCGCTTCTGCATGACCGAATGCGCCCAGGGCAAGTGCTATGGCTGCACCACGCCGGGCGCGGTCATTGCCGACCAGCGCTTCGGCACGCCCGTGGAGGTCACGCCGGCCGCGCACACGCCGCCCGAGCTCGCCATGCTCGACGCCATGAGCCTTCCCGAGCGCATGGGCTTCTGGAAGGCGCAGATGGAGCGCTGCCTGCGCTGCTACGCCTGCCGCAACGCCTGCCCCATGTGCGTCTGCCGCGACTACTGCATCTCCGATTCCCGCGAGCCGCACTGGATGAGCCAGGGCGAGAGCGCGCGCGACAAGCTCTTCTTCCAGACCATCCACGCCCTGCACCTCGCCGGGCGCTGCACGGGCTGCGGCGAGTGCCAGCGCGCCTGCCCGGTGGGCATCCCCATCCTCGCCCTGCGCCAGCAGATCGCCCGCGCGGTGGGCAAGCTCTTCGGCGGCTACCAGTCCGGCATCAACCCGGAAGCCATCCCGCCGCTCTTGACCTACGCCGTGGAAGAACCGCATATCCATGAGAGGGACTGGTAATGAGCAAGATCCGTTTTGTCGCTTCGGACGGGCTTCCGGGCCTTGCGGCCAGCCTCGCCAAGGGCGGCCGCCGCGTGCTCGTGCCCGTGGAAAAGCCCGCGGCCTCCAAGCCCTCCGTGGTGTTCGCGCCCTATGAGCCGGGCATCAAGATGACCCTCGCCAAGGCCACCGTGCCCCCCAAGGAGGCGGTGCTGCCCGAATGCGAGACCCTGATGACCTTCCAGAAAAGCCGCGACCCGGCCGACCTCAACCAGACGACGCTGGCGCTCACGGCGGTGGAGGAGGGCGTCCCCACCGTGGTCTTTGCCTGCCGGCCCTGTGACGCGCGCGGCTTTGCGGCGCTGGACAAGCCCTTCCTCGAAGGCCTCTATGCCGACCCTTACTACAAGGCGCGGCGCGAGAAGCTCACCGTGGTGAGCCTCACCTGCGCCACGGGCTGCGAGACCTGTTTCTGCCACTGGGTGGGCGGCGGCCCCACCTCGCCCATCGGCTCGGACGTGCTTATCACGGAAATCGAGGGCGGCTATGTGCTCCAGGCCATGACGGGGAAGGGCGAGGAACTGCTGGAGGCGAGCGGCCTTGAGGATGGTGCGGACAAGTTCCCGCTGGCCGAGGCCGCGCGCAAGGCCGCCTGGGCGAGCCTCGTGCCCGCGCCGGATTTGAAGGCGGCGCAGGAAAGCCTCAAGGCAATGTTCGAGGACACGGCCTTCTGGGAGGCCGAGACCGCGCGCTGCCTTTCCTGCGGGGCCTGCACCTATTTCTGCCCCACCTGCTACTGCTTCAACATCACGGACGAGGGCGAGCCGCAAAGCCCCTGCGGCGGCAGGCGTCTCAGGAGCTGGGACAACTGCATGTCCTCGCTCTACACGCGCGAGGCCAGCGGCCACAATCCGCGCCCGGAGAAATACCAGCGGATGCGCAACCGCGTATCGCACAAGTTCTGGACCTACCCGGAAAACTGGGGGCCGTACCTGTGCAGCGGCTGCGGGCGCTGCATCACCAACTGCCCGGTCTGCCTTGACATCCGCGCCATCGTGCTCGACGCCGTGGCCGCGGCCAAGGGCAAGGTCTAGGGCCTTCGTGGCATCTCTTGAAGTCCATTTGTGTGAAAGGAGCTGATTCATGGCAACCAGGAAGACTGCCGGAAAGGCCAAGGCCGCTCCCAAGGCTTCGGACGCCGATACGAAAAAGACCAAAGGCCGCGCCGCCGCTGCTGCGGGGGGCAAGAGCGCCAAGGCCGACAAGGCCCCCAAGGCCCCCAAGGCTGTAAATGGCGAGGCCGCGCCCGCGGAGGAAAAGGCCCTGCCCGCGGACGAGCACCCCATGCTGACGGAATTGAAGGAAGCGCCGCTCCCCGCCGTGGAGGGCGAGAACCTGCCCGTGCCCGAAAACGAGGCGCCTCACGCCGCCAAGGCTGCGGAAGCGCCCAAGGCCCCGAAAGCGGAGGCTGCCAAAGCCGCGCCCAAGGCAGCCGAAAAGGAGGAGGCGGCCCCCAAGGACGCCACTAGGGCCGAAGCCGCTGGCAAGCCGGGCCCGCGCATGCCCGCTGGCATCTCGCCGCGCCCGCTCATGACGGGCAACCCGTACCTCCCGAAGCTCGCCACCGTGGTGGAGATCATCCAGGAGACGCGCAATATCCGCACCCTGCGCGTGGTGCTGGACGACGCCAAAGCCATGGAGAACTTCACCTTCGAGCCCGGCCAGGTGGGGCAGGTCTCGGTGTTCGGCGCGGGCGAATCCACCTTTGTCATCAATTCGCCGCCGTCCGAGAAGAGCTTTCTCCAGTTCTCGGTCATGGACGCGGGCGAAGTGACGGACGCCATCCACCACCTTTCGCCCGGCGACAAGGTGGGCGTGCGCGCCCCCCTCGGGAATTATTTTCCCTGGAAGGACTGGAAGGGCAAGAACGTCTTTTTCATCGGCGGCGGCATCGGCATGGCGCCCATCCGCACCATCATGCTGCACCTTTTGGAGCGCAAGGAGGATTACGGCAAGATCAGCCTGCTCTACGGCGCGCGCAGCCCGGTGGACATGGCCTACAGCTACGAGCTCGACGACTGGAAGCAGAACCCGGATCTCGACTGCACGCTCTGCATCGACAACCCCTATGAGAACTGGGGGCACCGCGTGGGCCTCATCCCCAAGGTGCTGGAGGAGCTTGCCCCCTCGCCGGAGAATACCGTGGCCGTGCTCTGCGGGCCGCCCATCATGATCAAGTTCACCCTCCAGGCGCTGGAAAAGCTCGGCTTCGCGCCCGAGAACATCGTGACCACGCTGGAAAAGCGCATGAAGTGCGGCATCGGCATCTGCGGCCGCTGCAATATCGGCAGCCGCTATGTCTGGGGGGACGGCCGGGTGTTCACGCGCACGTAATTGCAGGGCTTGCCGCCGGACATGTAGCCGGCGAGAGCCTCGCGTTTGGGGGCCGGTCCCGCGGGTCATGCCTGCGGGGCCGGCCATGCTGTTTTTGGGGGTGGGTCTGCGCTGGAGAGGGCCCGGTGGGGGAGCTGGCGCTTATAC
>CAMWVJ010000149.1 GCA_947177645.1 uncultured Desulfovibrio sp. | reverse complement strand
GTCTACCTCGCCGTGGGCACCGAGGAAATGCCCGCGGCCAAGGGTGGCGGCGCGGCCGACCTTGAGGCCGCCTGGCAGGCCGAGAGCGAGCCGCGCCTTGCCGTGCACAAGAAGGTACACGGCCTCATCGGGCACCTCGAAAAAATGGGCGCCCAGTTCTGCGTGAAAAATCCGTCAGGCGACGCGGCGGTCATCGCGGGCTATCACTGGTTCGACGCCTGGGGCCGCGACACGCTCATCGCGCTCCCCGGCCTCGCCTTCTACGGCGGGCGCACCCAGTTCGGCCTTGACGTGCTTTCGCAGGTGCCGGCTTCCATGAAGAACGGCCTCGTGCCCAACATGTTCGCCCATCAGGGGGAGCACGCCTACAACGCGGCAGACGCGGCCCTGTGGTACGCCTTCGCCGTGCAGTGCTACCTGCAGGAAAATCCCGACGGCTACGCCTGGGTGCGCGAGCACGCCTGGAAGGCGCTGAAGGAGATCGTCGCCGGCTACCGCAAGGGACCGGGCAATGACATCCATGTGGACGAGAACGGCCTCATCCACGCGGGCAACGGCCACACCCAGCTCACCTGGATGGACGCCATGAGCGACGGCAAGCCCGTTACCCCGCGCCATGGCAGCCCCGTGGAGCTCAACGCCCTGTGGTACAACACCCTCGTCTTCGTGGACCACCTGGCCAAGAAGTTCGACGAGCCGGACTGGCGCATGGGCGACCTGAAACCCATGCGGCAGAGCTTTTTCGAGCATTACTGGGTGGCGCGCGACGGCGGCTATCTCGGCGACGTGTGGCGCGACGGCATGCTCGACCAGAGCATCCGGCCGAACCAGATCCTCGCGGTCTCGCTGCCGCATCCCATCCTCGAGGAGCAGTACCGGCCGCAGGTGATGGAATGCGTGCGCAACCGCCTGCTCACGCCCTATGGCCTGCGCACGCTGGCCCCGTCCGATCCGGCCTACAAGGGCAAGTACGAGGGCGGCCCGGCCGAGCGCGACGCCGCCTACCACCAGGGCACCATCTGGCCCTGGCTGCTCGGCCAGTACACGGACGGGCTTTTGCGCGTGGCCTGGGATACGGACGGCGCGGCCAAGGCCCTGCTCGACCGCGTGACGCCGCTCTTTTCCGATCACCTCATGGACGCGGGCCTCGGCAGCATCTCCGAGATCTTCGACGCCTCGCCGCCGGCCCGGCCCAACGGCACCATCGCCCAGGCCTGGAGCGTGGCCGAGTGCCTGAGGATGCTCATCCGCTTGAAGCGCGCCGCGCCCGGCGTCTATGACGCCTGGGAGCACAAGGTCGCGCACCGCCTCGCCAACCCCGTCTCCGGCGATACCGCGGGCGTGTGCCGCGTGACCATGATCCTCGAAGACGAATCCCCGGCACCCGCGCCGGCCGCAGCCAAGCAGCCCAAGCGCGCCAAGAAGAAGGGGGATGCCTGATGCGAGTCCTCATGTTCGGCTGGGAGTTTCCGCCGTATATCAGCGGCGGCCTCGGCACAGCCTGTTACGGCATGACACATGCGCTGGCGCAGCTCGGCGTCGAGGTCATCTTTGTCCTGCCCCATGTGGAGGACGCGGCCACCGACTTCCTCAAGCTGGAGTCGGCCTCGGGCACGCCCATCACCCAGGAGGTGCAGGAACGCATGGCCTGGGCCGGGCAGGAGATATGGCGGTCCAACATCCGCTACCTTCAGGTCGACAGCCCGCTCATGCCCTACCTCACCCCGGAGAGCTACCGCGAGGCCCTGAAGAACCTTTCGAGTTCGTCCACGCCGGGCGGCGAGGTGGTCAGGACCCACGCCGGGCCGGCCTTCACGTGGAAGCTCAAGGGCGGCTACGGGCCCGAGCTCATGACCGAGGTCTACCGCTATGGGCGCCTCGGCGGGGCCATCGCCCTGCGCGAGGATTTCGATGTCATCCACGCCCATGACTGGATGACCTATCCCGCGGGCATCCTCGCCAAGGCGCTCACGGGCAAGCCGCTGGTGGTGCACATCCACGCCACGGAATATGACCGCAGCGGCGAGAACATCAACGAGATCGTGGGCGGCATCGAGCGCGCGGGCCTTTTGGCCGCGGACGTGGTGGTGGCCGTGAGCCAGCTCACGCGCAACATGGTCATCCAGCGCTACGGCGTGCCGCCGGAAAAGGTCAAGGTGGTCTACAACGCGGTGGAGCGGCATGACGTGGCGCGGCACTACGAGATCCCGCCGCGCATCCGCCACGAGAAGCGCGTGCTCTTCCTTGGGCGCATCACCTTCCAGAAAGGGCCGGAATACTTCATGGAGGCCGCGCGCCTCGTGCTCGAGAAGATCCCCAACGTGCGCTTCTTCATGGCCGGCAGCGGCGACATGCTGCCGCGCCTGGTGCGCCGCGCCGGGCAGTTGCGCATCGGCAGCCGCTTCCACTTCGCGGGCTTCTTGCGCGGCGAGCAGGTGGACCGCATGTTCGCCCTGAGCGACCTCTATGTCATGCCCTCGGTGTCCGAGCCCTTCGGCATCACCCCGCTGGAGGCCATGCTCTACGACGTGCCGGTGCTGCTCTCGCGGCAGTCGGGCGTGTCCGAGGTGCTGGAGCACGCGCTCAAGGCCGACTTCTGGGACACGCGCGACATGGCCGACAAGATCTGCGCGGTGCTGCGCTACCCGAGCCTCGCCGAAGATCTGGTGAAAAACTGCCGCGAAGAAATGAAATCCATCCGCTGGGGCAATGCGGCGGAACAGCTTCTGCAAATTTACCGCAACGTTACAGGGGAAAACTGATGCCAGCTCTCTGCCTTTGCTACGAAGTGCATGAACCGTACAGGCTGCGGCGCTACACGGTCTTTGACATGGGCCAGAACTCCATCTACGAGGACGATGACAAAAACTGCGACATCCTCCTCTACACGGCGCGCGCCTGCTACCTGCCCATGAACGACCTTCTCCTCAAGCTCATCCGCCGCTTCGGAAAGGACTTCAAGGTCTGCTTCTCCATTTCCGGCACGGCGCTCGACCAGTTCGAGCAGTACGCGCCCGAGGTGCTGGAGAGCTTCCAGGCGCTCGCCGCCACGGGCAGCGTGGAATTTGCCTGCGAGACGGCGCCGCACAGCTTCTCCTTCCTCTATTCCAAGCCGGAATTCGTGCGCCAGGTGGAGGATCACGCAAAACGCATCAAGCGCCTCTTCGGCAAGAAGCCCGTCACCTACCGCAATGCGGAACTCGTCTACAACAACGCCATGGGCGTGGCCTTGGGCGAGCTCGGCTACAAGGCGGTGATGGCCGAAGGCGCGGACCATGTGCTCGGCTGGCGCAGCCCCAACTATCTCTACAGCCCCATTGACGCGCCCAAGGTGAAGCTCTTTTTGCGCAATATCCGCCTTTCCACCGACCTTGGCCGCCGCTTCAGCGACCAGTCCTGGGACCAGTGGCCGCTCACCGCGGAGAAGTATGCAGGCTGGATCCACAGCCTGGCGGGCGATGCGGAGGTCATCAACATCTTCAACGACTACCATGTGTTCGGCCTGCGCAACACGCGGGAGTCCGGCATTTTCGCCTTCATGGAGGCCCTGCCCGACCGCATCCTCGCCAACAGGGACTTCCACTTCTCAACGCCCGCCGAGGCCGTGAAAAAGCTCCCCAGCGTGGGCGAGCTCGACGTGCCCGACTTCATGAGCTGGGACTACGAGGGCCGCGACCTCACCGCATGGCTCGGCAACGACATGCAGAAGGACGCCATCCACACCCTCTACAAGATGACCGATCGCGTACACGCGCTGGGCGCGCCGGACATCACGAGGGATTTTGAGCGCTTGCAAAGCTCTGACCACTTCCATTATATGTCCACCAAGTGGTTCACGGCCCATGCGCCGGACAGGCCCAATCCCTTCCCGAGCCCCTATGACGCCTATATCACCTACATGAACGTGCTCTCCGACCTTGAGATGCGCGTGACCGCGGCGGAAGCGGAGCGGGAGCTGGTGGACGACGTGGAAAAGATGGCCCGCAAGATCACCCCCGCCAGGGGCGAAGCGAAAAAGTCCGAGGGCAAGACGAAGGCCAAGGCCGCCCCGGAAAAGGAAAAGGCCGCAGCGGACAAAAAGCCCGCAGCCAGGAAACCCGCGCCCCCCAAGGCGGCACCCGCAAAGAAGGCCGCGCCCAAAAAAGCACCCCCCAGGGCCGCCGGCGCCGCCAAGGGCACGAAGAAATCCGCCCCGGCCAAAAAGTCCGGGGAAAAGAAGGCCTGAAACAGGCCCCGAAGGCTGGACGCCGCTGAACCGTGGGGGGCAAAACCGCCACGGTTCAGCCTTACGTTAATGACAACTGCCTGCCGCCGCCCGGCACCGTGCCGCCGGCGCCCAAAGGAGAAGACATGGAATTCCATAACGCTCCCGTGACCCTGTTCGAGGTGAGCTGGGAGGTCTGCAACAA
>CAMWVJ010000148.1 GCA_947177645.1 uncultured Desulfovibrio sp. | reverse complement strand
CGCCCGCGCGCGGATGCCCGGCGCCGGGCCCGAGACCATGGCCGCCACGGTGGCGACGCCGCTGGAGCGCGCCCTCGGCCGCATCGCCGGCGTGACGGAAATGACCTCCACGAGCAGCCTGGGCTCGAGCAACGTTGTCCTCCAATTCGACCTCGACCGGGACATCGACGGCGCCGCGCGCGACGTGCAGGCGGCCATCAACGCGGCGCGCTCCACCTTGCCCACCATGCCGTCCAACCCCTCCTACCGCAAGGTGAACCCGGCCGGCGCGCCCATCATGATCCTCTCCATCACTTCGGACGTGCTCACCCGTGCGCAGCTCTATGACGCGGCCTCCACGGTGCTCGCGCAGAAGATCTCGCAAATCCCGGGGGGGGGCGAGGTGACGGGGGGCGGCGGGGCGCTCCCGGCCGTGCGCGTGGAGGCCATCCCTGATGCGGTCTCGCGCCTCGGCCTCTCCATGGAGGACATCCGCCGGACGCTCGCGGGCGCCAACGCCTTCCTCCCCAAGGGCATGCTCGAAAACGGCGAGCACTCCTGGCTCGTGGGCGCCAGCGACCAGCTCGGTGCGGCCGAGGATTACCGCCCGCTCATCGTGGCGCAAAAGGACGGCGGCACCATCCGCCTTGGCGATGTGGCGAAGGTGGAGGATTCCTCGCAGGATGTGCGCAACATGGCCGTGGCCAACGGGCGCCCGGCCATCCTGCTCATCGTCTTCCGCTCGCCCGGGGCCAACATCATCGAGACCGTGGACCGCGTAAAGGCCATGCTGCCGCAGTTGCGCGCGTGGCTGCCGGAAAGCGCGGACCTCACCCTGCGCATGGACCGCTCCATCACCATCCGCGCCTCCCTGCGAGAGGTGGAAAAGAGCCTCATGCTCGCCATGGGGCTTGTGGTGCTCGTGACCTTTCTCTTTTTGCGCAATGTGCGGGCCACGGCCATCCCGGCGGTGGCGGCGCCGGTTTCGCTCATCGCCACTTTCGGGGTCATGTATCTCTGCGGCTACAGCCTCGACAATCTCTCGCTCATGGCGCTCACCGTCTCCACGGGATTTGTGGTGGACGACGCCATCGTGGTGCTCGAGAACATCGTGCGCCGCCTCGAGCTGGGCGAGAGCCCGCTGCGCGCGGCCCTGCGCGGGGCGCGCGAGGTGGGCTTCACCGTCATTTCCATTTCGCTCTCGCTCGTGGCCGTGTTCGCGCCCATCGTCTTCATGGGCGGCGTGGTGGGGCGGCTCTTCCGCGAATTCGCCGTGGTGCTCACGGCCGCGGTGCTCGTCTCCATGCTCGTCTCGCTCACCACCACGCCCATGATGTGCGCGCAGATGCTCAGGCCCTTCGACGAGCAGGTGAAACGCCGCAAGGCGCAGCTCAAGGCCCTGCGCGCCGGGGGCCTCGGGCCGCTGGCCCGCTGGATGACGCGGGCGGGCTTGTGGTGGGGCGCCGGGCTCGCGCGGCTCCAGGGCGCCTATGCCGTGAGCCTCGATACGGTGCTGCGCCATCCGCGCCTCACGCTGCTCGGGCTTTTGCTCGTCATCGCGGGCAATGTGTGGCTCTATGTCATCATCCCCAAGGGCTTCTTCCCGCAGCAGGACACGGGCGTCATCATGGGCGGCATCAGGGCGGACCAGAGCGCGTCCTTCCAGTCCATCCAGGGCAAGCTCGAAAAGCTCGTCAATGTCATCCGGGCCGACCCGGCGGTGGAGCAGGTCTCGGCGCACATTTCCGGCGCGCGGGCGGGCGGGGGCGTGTTCATCGCCCTCAAGCCCCTCGAGGAGCGCAAGGTGGGCGCCGAGGCCGTCATCGGGCGCCTGCGGGCCCAGCTTTCCGGCGAGCCTGGCCTGCGCATCTTCCTTCGGCCCGCGCAGGACATCATGATGGGCGGCAGAAGCTCGCGCTCGCAATACCAGTACACCCTTCAGGCGGACGACCTCGAGGCCCTGCGCCTCTGGGGGCGCAGGCTTCAGGAAGCGCTCGCCCGCGAGCCCCTTTTCAAGGATGTGGACAGCGACATCGAGGAGCGCGGCCTCCAGACCATGCTCGATGTCAACCGCGATGCCCTCGCCCGCGCGGGCCTGACCATGAACGACGTGGACACGGCCCTCAACAATGCCTTTGGCCAGCGGCAGGTCTCCACCATTTACCGCGACAAGAACCAGTACCGCGTGGTGCTCGAATACGGCCCCGACTGGCTCGAGGGCGCGGAGGCGCTCGACAAGGTGCGCCTGCCCGGCAAGGACGGCCTCGTGCCCCTGCTTTCTGTGGCGAGCGTGGGGCCGGGTTTCGCGCCGCTTTCCGTGGCGCATCAGGGGCAGTTCGCGGCGGTAACGGTGTCATTCAATCTTGCCGAGGGGGCCTCGCTCTCGCAGGCGCAGGCCGTCATCGCCGAAACGCGGGTGCGCATCGGCATGCCCGCGGACATCGTGGGCAGCTTCCAGGGCACGGCCAAGATGTACAGCGACACCATGAAAAACCAGGTGGTCATGATCCTGGCGGCGCTGGCCGCGCTCTATATCGTGCTTGGCGTGCTTTACGAGAGCCTGGTCCATCCGCTGACCATCCTTTCCACGCTGCCGTCGGCCGGCGGCGGGGCGCTCCTGGCGCTCATGGCCTGCGGAATGGAGTTCAGCGTCATCGCCCTCATCGGGGTGCTGTTGCTCGCCGGCATCGTCAAGAAAAACGCCATCATGATGATCGACTTCGCGCTGGAGGCGCAGCGCACACGCCGCCTCACGCCCGAAACCGCCATCCGCGAGGCCTGCGCCCTGCGCTTCAGGCCCATCATGATGACCACGGCCGCAGCCATCCTCGGCGCGGTGCCGCTGGCCCTCGGCCACGGGGACGGCGCCGAGATACGCCGCCCGCTCGGCGTCGCCATCGTGGGCGGCCTTCTGCTGAGCCAGTTGCTCACGCTCTACACCACGCCGGTGGTCTATCTCTGCCTTGACCATGCCCGCATCCGTGGGCGTCGGTTCTGGCTCAGGCTGCGCTACGGGCGCGAACGCGGCCACAGGCTCGAACTTCTGGGGCGCAAGGCATGACTGCGGAGATGGTGAAAGATGGCCGACGCTCGGTGGAAGTCGCCTTCAACCCACGGCGGGAGGAAATGCCCGACCTTGGGGGGCTTGCGGCCGGCGCGCATCTTGCGCGGAACTTCCATGCGGGCTTGCCCGGCTATGCGCCCACGCCGCTGGTAGGACTACCGACGCTCGCACGGCGCCTCGGGCTTGGGGCCGTATTCGTCAAGGACGAATCCCGGCGCTTCGGGCTCGAGGCCTTCAAGGGCCTGGGCTCGGCCTGGGCGGTGGCGCGCCTGCTTGGGGAGCGGCTGGGCATGGCGCCTGACGCGCTGGATTTTGCGGGCTTGCGCGCATCGCGGCCGCAGGTGGGCGAGCTCACCTTCGTCACGGCCACGGACGGCAATCACGGCCGGGGCCTCGCCTGGGCGGCGCGCCTTTTGGGGCACAGGGCGCGCGTCTTCATGCCGGCCGGGGCCTCGCCGGCGCGCGTGGCGGCCATCCGCGCCCAGGGCGCGGAATGCACGGTCACGGAACTGGCCTATGACGACGCGGTGCGCCACGCGGCGGCGTATGCGCGGGAGACAGGTGGCGTCCTCGTGCAGGACACTGCCTGGGAGGGCTATGAGAAAATCCCCGCGTGGATCATGGAGGGCTACGGCACGCTCGCGCTGGAAGCGGCGGAGCAGCTTGCGGGCCTGGGCGGGGTAGGCCCGACCCATGTTTTCGTGCAGGCGGGCGTCGGTTCCTTCGCGGCCGCCATGGTGGCCTGCCTCGGGGCGGCGCTGACAACCCGAGGCATGCCGCGGCCCCGCTTCGTGAGCGTGGAGCCGCATGCCGCGGACTGCGTGTTCCGCTCGCTGGCTGCCGGGGACGGACGCCCCCGCACCTGTCCGGGCAGTCTCGAAACGCTCATGGCCGGCCTGTCTTGCGGGGAGGTGAGCACACTGGCGTGGCCCGTGCTCTCGGCCGGCCTTCATGCCGCCTGCGCCTGCCCCGATGAGCTGGCGCGACTCGGGATGCGCCTTTTGGCGCGCCCCTGCGGGGAGGATCCGGCGCTCGTCTCAGGGGAGTCCGGCGCCGTGGGAGCGGGGCTGCTCCACTGGCTCATGCGGCCCGAAGAGAACCCGGAAACGCCCGGGGACGCGGCCCGGGCGCGGAAAGCCTTGGGCCTCGGCCCGGGGGCGCGGGTGCTCATCATCAGCACCGAGGGCGCCACGTACCCGGCCGTCTGGGAAGCCGTCACCGGGCTTTCCGCGGCCGCGGCTCCCCCGCATCACGCCTGAGCGAGGCTTGCTTTCCGGCCTAGGCCTTGTCGGTGAGTTCCACGGTGATGTGGTCGGCCTCGCGGTTGCGCAGGGAAATGGTCACGCCGGAAAGGCGCAGGGCCACGGGGTCCTTGAGGGG
>CAMWVJ010000147.1 GCA_947177645.1 uncultured Desulfovibrio sp. | reverse complement strand
CCACGAGCACGGGCACCTCTCCCGCGCCCTCCCCGGCAAAAAATGCCCCGAGCGCGGCCGCCACCTCCCCGGGAGCCAGCGGGTAGGGTCCGGGCAGGCAGGCGAGCGGCACGGAAACGAGCCAGAGCAAGGCCAGCGCGCCCAAGGCCCGGCGCACGCACGTGTCACAATGAGGGAGGGAGGTGGAGGCGAGAGCCACAGCCATGCACACCGGGAAACTGCGGGGCAAGCGCCCCGCGGGCACACAAAAAGGCCCCTCCCCGCCATCCCGGAAGGCCGGGAACGCGGCGGGAAGAGGCCCGTATTTCCTCCGCCACATCCGGCAAAGACCCGTTGCCGGACAGCCGCCCGGCTTTCCCGGCGGCGCGTCACGTCATGCCGGGCAGTCCGGCATGGCTGGGGCACGGCAGGTCTTCCGGCTCGATCCCCCTGTTCCGGCCTTCCCGTTGCCAGTGGCGCGAAATGGAACAGGGTTCAAGGATCTCACGGCGGCGGGTCCGCTCCCGCATTGCACGGGATTCCCTCTCCGGGGGCCTTGCCCCCTCGCGCCGCGCCGGAAAATCGGGGCGCGGCGACCGTATCCGCCTGCAATCTATGCGGCCGTCCGCGCCCTGTCAACGCGCGGCCGCCCGGGAGGGGGGCAAAGCCTGCCTAGGCCGGCAGCCCGAGGTCGCGCAAAAGGTTGTCCACCGCCATGGTGCCCATGAGGTTCACGGCCCCGGCCGTGGAGGAGGAGCAGTGCGAACCCATGATGACATTATTAAGGATATACCAGTCCGGCTCCTCCGGCGGCTCGTGCGCGAACACGTCGAGCCCGGCGCCCCAGATGCTCCCGGCCTTGAGCGCGGCGAGCAGCGCCGCCTCGTCGATGAGGCCGCCGCGCGCGGTATTGACGAGCACGGCCGTGGGCTTCATGGAGGCGATGCGGCGGGCGTCGATGATATTGCGCGTCTGGTCGTTGAGCAGGCAATGGAGCGTGATGAAGTCGCACTCGCGGCAGATGCGGTCCGCGTCCGCGCGCTCGATGCCCTCAGCCACGGCGAAAGCCTCGTCCCACACGCTGTCGCTGGCGAGCACGCGCATGTCGAAGCCTTTGGCCCGCTTCGCCACGCGGCGGCCGATGGCGCCGAGGCCGATGATGCCGAGCGTCTTGCCGTACACGTCGATGGAGGTGATCTTGCTCCAGTCGCGCTCGCGGCAGCGGCGGTCGATAAAGGCCACGCGCCGCGCCACGCCGAGCATGAGCGCGAAGGCGTAGTCGGCCACGGCGTCGCTGTTGGCGCCCACCGTGCGCGAGACCTTGATGCCCCGCGCCTCGCAGGCGGAAAGGTCGATATTGTCGAGGCCCACGCCGTACTTGGCGATGGCGCGGAGCTTGGGCGCGGCCGCGAGCACGGCCGCGTTCATGGGGTCCACCCCGAGGATGACGCCCTCGCAGGGCGCGATGAGCTCCTTCATGGCGCTCTCGTCGAGGATGCCGCCGGTCTCGTTGCGGATGATCTCAAGGCCGGCTTCTTTCAGACGGTCAAAAAGGCCGGGGTCGGTCTTGCCGAAGGAACGCGGCGTCACAAGCACTTTCACTGTCAACTCCTTTGCCGGCGCCCAAAAAATAAGGGCCGGCCCTTCGCCCCACGTTCCTGAAAAAGCCGCGCCCTGTCAACCGTGCCGGGGCTGCCAGGGCCGGGCCGGCGCCCCGGCAGGCTTTGCCGCCAAAAGCATCAGGCCGGGAGTTCAAATCCTGCCGCTCCTCCCTGATATTTCAACACCTTGCAGGAAACTTTCGCCACTGGAACATTCCTTGAATAACAAGGGCCGCAAGGAGTGGACCATGCAAATTATGCCTACCAGTTCCGCCGATTCCAGCTTGGGCTTTTTCGGGAGCACGTCAAACTCCGCCGGCAACGGCAACGGCGACTTCCTCCAGTCCATGCAGGACGCCATGGAAGCCGTGGACGACGGCAGCTCCGTCTCCGTGAGCGCGGCCCTCGAGGCCGACGCCGAGGCCGGGCGCCCGGTGGTGGAAAGCCCCTATACCCGCACCACCACGGACGGCGTGACCTATACCCTGAGCGAAGTCTGCTTCACCAAGCAGGAGCTCGCCGAGCTGCGCCAGCAGCTCGTCAAGGAAGGCGCGCCGGAAGAGGCGCTGCGGCAGTTCGACATCCTGGCCTCCCAGCCCAATGGCGCCACGCTGGCGCAGGTCATGGCCAGCCTGCGCGTGGCCGGCAACGCCCCCTCCCTCAACGAGGAGGACGAGCATACCATCATCGCCCTGCTCGGCCAGATCGACCCCACGGGCGACCTCGCTCAGGACGTGCTCGCCAAGATGCGCGACGGCAACGGCGAAGCCGCCCTCGAGCTCATCGCCCAGGGCTTCGCCAGCATGGATCCGGGCAGCACCATCGAGATCAGCATCGAGGACGCCCTGGCCCTCGGGCGCGGCCTCGGCCTCGATACCGGCAGCCTCATGAACCTGGCCGGCAACTTCGGCGGCTTCCCGGCGCTGAAGGTCACGGCCGAGCAGTTCGGCAACCTCATGGCCCCGGCCACGGCCCAGCTCACGCAGCAGCGCGCCAACCAGGAAAAGCTGGACGCGGCCGTGGAAAAGACCCTGAAGCCCATCATCAGCAAGGCCCGCGACCGCATGGAGAAGGAAAAGGCCGCCAGCGAGCTGGAAAATCGCCGCGTGCAACAGAGCCGCATCCTCATCGACCGCACTGTGCAGGAAAAGAGCCGGGGCATCCTTGACGAGACGCTGGCCGCCGACGCGCAGGCCGCCGACAGGCAGCAGGCCAACGTGGCCGAGGTCATGAGCCGCAAGGCCGACGCCGAAAAGAGCGCCATGGTCGGCCATGCCGGCAAGGAAGAAAGCGCCAGCCGCCGCCCGGGCGCCGAAGCCGTGGAAAACGCTTCGCGCCGCCAGAACGCGGCCGAGACGGTGCAGGAGCGCCAGGCGAGCGCCGCCTCCAATGCCGAGGGCGCCCGCAACACCGCCGCCAGCCGCGACATGGGCAACGACGCCCGCCACGGCGCGGACGATTCCGCCGCGCGCGACAGCAAGGACAACAGGAACCCCGCGTGGAACGAACTTCTCGGCAAGGTGGAGACCCGCGCCGCCGCCCCCGCACAGCCCACCACGGCGGCCAGCGGCTCCTTCCTCTATACCATGCTTCAGGGCGGGCAAAATATTCCCGATGCCGTGCCGGCGCAGGATGCGGGCCAGCTCCCGCAGATCACGCGCCAAGTGGCGCAGCAGGTGGAGCAGGGCATGCTCACCGCCATGCGCGACGGCGCCACGCGCCTTGACCTTCAGCTCCATCCGGCCGAGCTCGGCGCCATCACCATCACCCTGGTGGCGCGCAACGGCGAGGTGAGCGCGCAGATCCGCTCCGAGAAGAGCGAGACCGCCGAAATGGTCTCCCGCCAGCTCGACACTATCCGGGTGAACCTGGAGCAGCAGGGCATCAAGGTCGACAAGATCGAAGTGCAGATGGAAAATTCTGCCGACCAGAACCCCTCCACCGCCTGGCAGGACCTGGGCCAGCACAACGCGAGGCAGGAAGAAGATGCCCGCCGGGAAGAGCTCGCCCGGTTGCGCAATCTTGCAACTGTTCGCAATAACTCAAGAAATTCTGAACCGACCGTTTTGGAACAGCCTGTGCATATTAGCGGCCAAACGGCACGATATGCCGGGCAGGCCATGCACCTCGTAGCCTAGGCCGCCCAAGACGGAGAAGACCATGTCGAGCATCACGCAAGCCCTCACCCAGACCAACAACGAGTTCAATTCCGCCCTTTCCAAGCAGAAGGGCAGCAATCTGGACAAGGACTCGTTCATGCTCCTCCTGGTCACCCAGTTCAAGTATCAGGACCCGTTGAACCCGATGGACGACAAGGAGTTCATCGCGCAGATGGCGCAGTTCTCCAGCCTCGAACAGCTCATGAACCTCAACACCAGCATGGAAGGCCTGACCACCGCCACCAACAACCAGCAGATGGTCAACGCCACTTCCTACATCGGCAAGCTCGTGAGCGTGGCCGGCAACACCATCGGCAAGTCCACCGCCGCCAATGCGGACGGCAAGATGGAAACCACGGTCAGCACCTTCCGCTACGCCTTCGGCGACAACGTGGTCAAGGGCACCCTGAGCGTGAAGGACGCCAACGGCAACACCATCTACACGGAAGACCTTGCCGGCAAGCAGGCGGGCCCCACCTTCGACTTCAACTGGAACGGCAAGATGGGCAACGGCGTGGACGCCCCGGACGGCGTGTACACCGTCACGCTCGCCGCCTTCAACGACAAGGGCGAGGCCGTCCTCTCCGACCAGGTGGTGGACGCCACGGTGACGGGCGTGGTCAACAGCGCCGGCACGGTCTACCTCGGCATGGACGGCGGCCAGCTCATGGAGCTTGCCAATCTGCGCCAGG
>CAMWVJ010000146.1 GCA_947177645.1 uncultured Desulfovibrio sp. | reverse complement strand
CCGCACAGGAGGGCGCGCCCTGGGACGGTGGCGGAGAGCTGACGCCGTGGCCGGAGGCGCCGTCTTCGGAAAAGGTGCAGGCAGGGGAATAGCCCATGTTCCACACCCGCACCAGCATCATCAACATGGCGCTCATGCGCTGCGGCGCCCCGGGCGTGACCGCGGGGTTCCAGGGCAGCCCGGCGGCACAGACGGCCGAGGGCGCTTACGACCGCGTGCTCGCGTATTGCCTTGGGCTGCATCCGTGGCGCTTTGCTTTGCGCCGCGTGCTTTTGGCGCAAGCAACCGAGGCGCCGGACGGACTCCACCGCCATGCCTATCCCCTGCCCGCGGACTGCCTGCGCGTGGTGAACGCGCATACGGACGGGGAGCGCGTGGCCGCATGGGAAGTCCTGGGGGGCAAGCTCTTGTGCGATGCGGCCCCGCTGAGCCTCACCTATGTGCATGCCGGCGTACCCGCCTATCCCGACGCCTTTGCCGATGTGGTGGCCTGGCGGCTGGCCTTTGAGATCTCCCCCTACATGGAGCAGGGCGGGCAGGCGCAAGCCTATCTTGAGATGTTCGAGCGCGCCCTCGACAAGGCCCGCACGGAAAACGACCTCGGGAACCGGCCGGCGCGCGTGGCCGTCTCTCCCTTCCTTCAGGAAAGGCGGGTGGACTGATGCCGCTCTACCATATCCAGAACGTGCTCAATGGCGGCGAGATCACTCCGCTCATGCGCGGCCGCGTGGACCAGCCGCGCTATGGCACCGGCTGCCGGGAAATGCTCAACTTCGTGCCCATGCCCCAAGGCGGCGTGACGCGCCGGCCCGGCACGCGCTTTCTGGGGCTTGCGGCCGGCAGCCGCGCCCGGCTCATTCCCTTCGTGTTTTCCGCCACACAGGGGCGCATGCTGGAATTTGGCGACAAGACCATGCGCGTCTGGCTGCCGGACGGGCGACTCGTGGCCGATGCCGCGGGGAATCCGCTGGTGTTCTCCTCCCCGTATGCGGCGGCGCATCTCCGGGCCTTGCGCTTCGCCCAGAGCGCGGACGTGATCTATTTTGCCCATCCCTCCTACGCGCCGCGCAAGCTCGCCCGCTATGCGGACAATAACTGGCAATGGAGCACGCCCGCCTTCACCCCGGGCGTGGCCGCGCCCAAGGGTCTCACCCTGCGCGTGGTGGAAAACAACTACGAGGGCGACGACGCGACCCGGCAATACACCTATGCCGTGACCGCTGTGGGCGGAGACGGGCAGGAGAGCAACGCCAGCGCCCAGGCCACCATCACGGCCAAGGCGCTCAATTCCGTCTCGTACATCATCCGTATCAGCTGGCAGGCGGTCTCCGGCGCTGTCTATTACCGCGTGTACAAGAAGAAGTACGGCGTGCTCGGCTATATCGGCCGCGCGGACGGCACCAGCTTTGACGACGAGAACATCGGCGCGGACAGCGAAGACACGCCGCCCGCGCACAAGACCCCCTTTGCCAGCGCGGGCAACTGGCCCTCGCAGGTCTTCTTCCACCAGCAGCGGCTCGGTTTCGCGGCCACCAACAACCGCCCCATGACCATCTGGCTCTCGCGCAGCGGCGAGTTCGAGGACATGGGCGCCTCCACGCCGCCCAAGGATGACGACGCCATCGAGGTGACGCTGGCCGCGGCGCAGGCCAACCGTATCCTCTGGCTCCAGCCTGACCGCCAGGCGCTGGCCTTCGGCACCGAGGGCAGCGAATGGACGCTCTCGGCAAGCGAGGGCGTGGCGCTCGCGCCCGGGAATGCCGGCTTCGAGATGCAGACGAGCAACGGCGGTGACGATGCCGTGGCGGCCATCTCCGCCGGGGGCGGCGTCATCTATGTGCAGCGCGGCGGCGCGGCCGTGCGCCAGTTCGCCTATAACTACAGCGCCGACAAGTACCTTGGCCAGGATCTCACGCTCGTGGCCCGGCACATCCTGCGCGACGCGGGCATCGTCGCGTGGGCCTACCAGCAGGAGCCGCATTCGGTCATCTGGTGCGTGCTGGAGGACGGCAAGCTCGCCGGCCTCACCTTCATGCCCGAGCAGGAAGTCATCGGCTGGCACCGCCATGAGACGGACGGCGCCTTTCAGGACGTGGCCGTGATACCCGGCCTCCCCGATGACCAGACATGGTTTCTGGTGCAGCGCGCCTGCGGCCTGTGCGTGGAGCGGTTGGAGAGTTTCTTCGACTCCGACGACCTTTCGGAAGCCTTTTTCCTGGACTCGGCGCTCAACTACCTCGGGCCGGCCCTCAAGGATTTTTCCGGGCTCGGCCATCTGGCCGGGCGCAAGGTGCAGGTTTTTGCGGACGGGGGCACCATCGACGGTCTCACCGTGTCGGCCGGCGGAGGCCTCACGCTGCCCCGGCCGGCTGAGAGCGTCCATGTGGGGCTGCCCTATGCCTCGCGGCTTGCGCCGAACCTGCCCGAGGTGCAGACGCAAACGGGCTCGAGCATGATGCACAATCGCAAGATCTCCGGCGTGCGGCTGCGCGTCTACCGCAGTATGAGCTTTCTCGCCGGGGTGGCGGAGCTTGCGCCGGTGACGGACAGGCACATCCTGGGGGGAGCCATGGACACGCGCCCTTTTTTCAGTGACGGCACCGACCTCGCGCTGGAAGCGTGCGGCGGCTGGAGCGACGCCGCGCCGCTCACGCTCGGGGTCACCAGCGCCACGCCGCTCACTGTTCTGGCGATACTGTCCGCGCTGGAGGTGGCGCCCTTCAGCGGCGCGCCAGGCCGTTAGCGGTTCTGCCGCTTACGGATAGCGACAGCGATTCCGTTGAATGGCTGGTGGGATAACCAATTGCGGTCTCCATCCGTAGCTTCCTTCGTCGCAACGGCTGGAGCAAGGGAGGGAACTGATGGGCGCGGCCACACTGGCACTCACCATGGGCGGGCTCTCCGCGCTGTCGAGCCTTTCGCAGACGCAGCAGCAGAACGCGCAGGCCAGTATGCAGAAGGCCCAGATGGAGGCCAATGCGCAGGCGGCGCGCAACCAGGCGAAGATCACCGCGGAAAAGGGCCGCATCGAGGCCGAGAACCTGGACAGAGAAAAGTCGGCCCTGCGCCGGAACTATGCGGACTTGCAGGCCGGGAATATGGCCAACCTCGGGGCGCTCGGGGTGGACATGTCGAGCGGGAGCGCGCAGGCCACACTGGAGGGCAATGCCCAGCGCTTCGCCGCGGACGTGGGCGCCAACCGCTACCAGAAGGCCGTGAGCGATTGGGAGACCCGCGAGAACGTCAAGGCGCAGCAGGCCAATGCCCAGAACTATGAGAACGCGGCCTCGTGGTACGGCAAGAGCGTGAAGAACCTCGGGCAGTCGCTGTTCACGGCGGGCCTCTCCGGGCTCGCCTCGGGCATCAGCGCCTACGCCATGGCCGGCGGCTTCGGCGGCGGCGAGACCGCCAAGGCCATCAGCGAGGAGGAGGCCAAGGCCTTTGGCAACACCACCATTGCAGCGGCTAGGAACGTGGTAAACAAACTGCGCGCCGGGGACTTCATCCGCGCCGGAGCGCGCTATGCGAGGTAGGGATCACCTCCCATGACAGTGCTTGTACTTTTTCCCGCTCCCGCATGGGCATGGCGCGTTGCGGCCTATCTTGACGGAGTGGGCCTCAAACTGGTTCGGCTTTTGCGTCACGAAATTGATGGTCTGCACCGATGGCACACGAAACGTGAATGCTGTGTGGCCATGGTTGGAGACGGCAAAGTCGCCCATGCCTATGATGTCCATGCCGATGAGGATGTCGCAGCCGATATTGTCCTCACAATCGGACACCTCGATTTCAGGTACCGCGATGCCGTTGGGCAGAAGCAGGCTGATGAGGAAGGTCCTGCATTCCGCGGCTCCTGTGACCCCGTGCGACATGCACATGCCTACCTGCTCCAAGGCAAGCGTGTCCGCCAGAGTTTTCGTGATGCAGGTTTCTGTGGCCCCGGTATCCCACACGGCCGTATAGACACCCGGAAACGGCGGCGTGGGTTCCTCGTCAGCCTTGAATGCCACCCCTACCTGCACACGCGACGTCAGCTCACGAACCAGGCCCGGATATTCTATCGTCGCGGCATGGACAGTGACTCGGGAACCATCGGTCATACCGTTGCCACCGCCGGCGGAAAGCTCACCCGGGAACGGAAGCGGCGCGTGTATTCGCCATCTCCGGGCGTGCAGCGCACGATGAGAAAAGTTCCGGGGGCGAAGGCGCGCGCCTTCATGTCCCGCAGCGCATCGACCTTGCTGTCGTACACGCCTTCGACCTTTCCCTGCCGGAGCGCAAGGATCTTGCCGTCGTATCGGCTGACCAGATCGGCCTGATGCCGACGGTAGAAATCAAGTTCCGACATATCGCCTCCTTGTTTTAGCTATAGGGCACGTCGCCACTGTTGACAAGCAAAGGAGCCATGATGCCCATCCGCGTCCAACGCTACGACACACAGCCCCGAAACATCCACGCC
>CAMWVJ010000145.1 GCA_947177645.1 uncultured Desulfovibrio sp. | reverse complement strand
GGATCTCGTTCACGGCGCTGCAGATGATTCGGGCGTGCTTCAGTATCTCCGCGCCTTTCTTTGTCAGGGAGACGCCCTGCGGCGATCGGACGAGGAGGGCGCAGTCCAGCTCCTCCTCCAGCTTCCTGATGGAAATGCTCAGCGAGGCCTGCGAGATGAAGAGCTGGGCCGCCGCCCTGGAGAGCGAGCGGTGGAGGTCGATGAGCACGATGGCTTTCAGTTGCGTCAGGTTCATGGCTCCGCCGCCCGCTCTCCTTCGTTCTGTTCCGGGCTTGGCCGGAAGCTCCGGCGCCCCTTAGCCCACCCAGTTGCGCAGGATGCCCGTATACAGGCAAAACTCCAGCCAGACCAGCCCGGCGATGGGCAGGAAGAGCAGCTTCTTGAAGAGCCTGTCCGCCTCCTTCTGGTCCTCGAGGCCGGCGAGGGCCATGGCGCCGCAGGTGGAGAAGGGGGAGGAGCCGGTATAGAAGCCGCCCACGGAGATCAGCGAGAAAATGAGGATCGGCTCCATGCCTGTGCTGGCGGCGAGCGGCGCCACGAGCAGGGCCAGCGTGGGGATGACCACCCCGAGCGTGGCCACGAAAAAGCTCATGGTGCAGGCCGCGGCCAGCAGGAAGTAGGGCGCCGCGCCGCTGGTCACGTTTTCCTGTACCCAGACGGAGAGGCTGTTGACAAGCCCGCCCGACACGGCGGTGCCGATGAGGGTGCCCATGGCGCAGATCATGATGATGATGGCGAAGGGCACCTTGGCGATGGCCTCCCTTTCGCTGGCCACCTTGCAGAGGCTGCACAGGATGATGCCGATGGTGCAGATGACCGTCACGTCGCAGAAGCCCGCGAACTTCCTGAGCGAGGGGACCTCGGGGAACATGGCCTTGGCCAGGGCCGGGACCACGGTGAAAAAGAACACGAGGCCCACGATCCACAGGGTCTTGCGCTGCACCGGGGTGAAGGGCTCGGGCTTCTCGATGCTCACGTGCCGGGTCTTGTGGCCGCCGGTCACGAAATAGGTGATGATGAAAAAGATGACCATGGTCACGGCGGAGTTCAAAAGCACGTTCATGCACACGGCCATGCCGTCGCTCTGGAAGCCGTTGCTCTCCGCCACCTGCTGCACGATCATGCCGCCCACGCTGAACGGGAACTGCGAGCCGATGGTGGCGCCGCAGAAAATGAGCACCGTGGCGAGCACGCGCGAGATCTGCGACTTGATGCACACGGCCATGACGAGCGGCGACAAAAAGGCGAAGGCCGCCGGCGCGCCCGCGCCCGTGCCGGCGAAGAGCATGCAGATGGCGAAGAGCACGAAGGGCAGCAAGGCGGGCCGGTTGCGGTTTTTATAGATGATGGTCTCGGCCACCTTGACGAGGGTGCCGTTGGAAATGGCGAAGCCGTAAAAGGTGGTGACGATGAAGAGCATCAGGAAGAGATAGATGGGCCACATGCCCGCCACCTTCCTGATGCTCAGCCCATAGGCGAAGACCCCGTTCATGAAGGCGAAGGTCAGGGCGAAATAGCCGATGTTCACCTTGAACAGGAAGCCGAGGCACAGCGCCGCGACCAGTGACACGAGAAACAGCATTTCAACGCTCATGGCGAAACTCCCAACATTAAGAGATGCCCTGTCGCGGCACGCCCGGGCGGAAAGGGCAAGGCCCCGCGCCCGGACGCTCCGGCCCCCGCGGCGGCGAAATCAGCGCACCCTTTCCCTGAATTCCGTCTCGAGGTCGTCCCCCTTGCGCCGCACGGTCTGGAACTTGTTGTTCAGCAGGGGATTGGTGAAGGGGAAGTCGCTGCGCCGGTGATAGGCGCCGCGCGTTTCCTTCCTGTCCAGGGCCGAGACGGCGCAGGCCTCGGCGAGGTCGAGCAGGTCAAGCACCTCAAGGCAGCGCATGAGCTCGTGGGCGTTTTCGGCGCGCAGCTTTTCGCGCGAGTACTTCCTCAGGTCGCGGATATACTTCCGGCCCGCGGTGAGCAGCGAGCCCGAGCGGATGCGGGTGCCCACATATTCGTCCATGATCTTCTGGAGGGTGGAATTGGCCTCCTTCCAGTGGGCGCCCGGCTCCTCCCGGAGAAGGAAGTTGTAGAGCGCCGCCTTTTCGCTGATGGCGTCGCCGAGCGCGGCTACGTCGAAGTCCGGCACGGTCTGCACATAGGCGGCGGCGCAGCTCGCGGCATGGTCGCCGAAGACCGCGGCCGCGGTGATGTCACCGCGCACATTGCCCACGGACTGCCCCGAGGCGTAGAGCCCGGGCACGGTGGACATGGCCCGGTCATCGATGTCGATGCCGTTCATGTAGAACATGTGCTCGTACTGGCCGAACTCGATCATGGATTTGCGCAGGTCGATGCCGTACTGATCGAGATATTCGTTGATGGAGGTGCAGCCCTCGGAGACGAGCGCCTTGCGCATGTGCGCGAGGTCTTCCTCGCTGATGCCGGTGCAGTTCATGTAGACCGGGCCTTTGCCCGAATCCATGTTCTTCACGAAACAGTCTTTCCAGACATCGCCGGTGGGGTCGGGGAGCTCGCGGCTCACGTGGATGTCGTCCACAAAGGGGCCCACGAGCTTGCCGTTGATGTCGGTGAGCGCGCCGATCCAGGTGCCCTTACCCGAGCGGGTGAAATACTTGGGCCCGGCGTGGCGCGAGGGCAGGTCCAGGTTGACGAGCCGCGCGCCCGCGCGCAGGGCCATGGCCGCGCCGCTGCCGGCATTGGCCGGGCAATGGGAGGTGTTGAACATGTAGGCCGGGTTGTTGCCGGGATACATGCGCATGGCCTCGCCCACGGCGATGAGGCCGGCCTTGGCCTGGAAGACGAGCATTTCCGGCACTTCGTCGCGGATGCCTATGCCGATGGCGCCCACGAAGCGGCCCTCGCCGTTGACGAGGATCTCGTTGACCACCACCTTGTTCATGATTTTCGCGCCGGCTTTTTTGGCCGCGGCCGTGAGGCGCGCCTTCTGGTCCGAGCCGTCGTACTTGAGGTGATAGCGGCGGCGCCCGGGCATGGCGTGGCCCTCGAAGTTCCAGTCGCCGGTGGGCCGCATCCTGATGCCGTAGGACTCCCACTTGCGGATGAGGTCGGCCGATCTCTCGAGCATGAAGCGGAAGAGGTTGTCGTCCTGGTTGCCGCCCACGAGGGTTTCCTTGGCCTCGCGCATGACGGCCTCAAAATCGTCGCCGTGGTACTCGGGCAGGTAGCACATGAAGTGGTCATTGCCGCCGCAGCCGTTGCCCGAGCGCCGCGTGTCGGCCTTTTCGAGGATGAGGGTGTCGAGGCCGGCCTCGGCCGCAGTGATGCCCGCCTGGAGCCCGCTGATGCCGCCGCCGATGACCAGAAAATCCACAACGATGGGGTCGGGGTTCATCCTGATTTCCATGGTTTCCTGCCTTTGCGCTCCGGGTCATGCCCTGGGCGCGTCATAATGAAGGAGCATGTGCGAGAGGGGGTAGCGCATGCGGATGGCCTCTTTCGGGCAATCCATCACACAGGCTCGGCAATGCCAGCATTCGTCGGGATACATGACGATGATCCTGTCGTCCTTCTTCTTCATGACATCCAGAGGACAGATCTCCACGCACTTGCCGCAGACGATACAGAGTTCGCTGTCAACCACCGGGGGCATGTCAGACTCCTTGTTAAATGGCTTGGGATATTTATAACAAGTCGTCTCTTTTAGGGAACGAGTATTATTTTATGGGCATATAGCTTTTGCCTATGCCCCGGGATGGAGCGGCAAGGCGCGGCAAAAGCGCGGCGGTGGGGACGTGCGCGGAGAGGCCCGCAGGTGGTGCGGGTGGAGGGATAGGGACAGGAGGATACGGGGCGTCGAGCCGGCGTAGGGAGAGCAGGCGCGGGGCAGATCAGGCAGCGGGGGAGCTTTCCGGGACGGGGGACATATTTTTCAGGTGACGGGCAGGCGGGGCGGCTCTGGTGCCCGGCTCAGTCCCCTTGCTGGACGGCGCAGAGCTGCCCGCAGGCCGCGGCGATGTCCTGCCCCTTGCTCTTGCGCACGATGGCCGTGATGTTGCGGTCCCACAGGGCGCGCTCGAAGGCGAGCACGCGCTCCTCGCTGGGGGCCTGCCACGGCGCCCCGGGCCAGGGGTTGAAGACGATGAGGTTGAGCTTGCCGCGCACGCGATTGACGAGTCGCGCCAGCTCGGCCGCGTGCTCCGGGCTGTCGTTGACGCCGCCGAGGAGCAGGTATTCAAAGGTGATGCGCTCCCGCGTCTTGAGCGGATAGGCGGCCAAGGCCGCCATGAGCTCGGGGAGCGGCCAGCGCGCGGCCCGGGGCATGAGCTTCTCCCGCAGGGCCTGGTTGGGCGCGTGCAGCGACACGGCCAGATAGGCGAGGCCGCTTTCGCCGAGCTCGCGCAGGCCCTCGCGGATGCCGCAGGTGGAGACCGTGATGCGGCGCGGGGAGAAATTGAGCCCGCGGTCGTCGTTGAGGCTCACGAGGGC
>CAMWVJ010000144.1 GCA_947177645.1 uncultured Desulfovibrio sp. | reverse complement strand
GACATGTTGCTCACTTCCGGGCTTGGCCGGGGGAAGGAGGAGGGCGCCCGGGAGTGCTTCCGGCAGCGCGGGCGCCGCGCCGTGCCCGCGCTCTGGCTTTCGCCGCGCACGGCCGAACTTTCGCGCACGCTCGTTGGCCGCACGGCCTGGTGGCTGCCGCCCGTGGTCTGGCCCGAGGAGGAAGCCGCGCTCGCCCGCATGATCGACCGCCTCTGGCGGCAGGGCGCGCGGCACTTTATCTGCAATTCCCCGTGGCAGCGGGCCTTTTTTCCCAAAACGCTCCCGGAGGACGCCGACCTTCTGGCCGGGCCCTTCTGCAATATCGCCAATGCCGCGGCCCTTGCCGTGCTGGCGGCCCAGGGCTTCGCGGCCGCCTTCGTGAGCCCGGAGCTTGCGCGCGACGATGCGCTGGCGCTCCCTGCCCAGAGCCCGCTCCCGCTCGGTGCCGTCATCTCCGGCTTCTGGCCCGTGGGCATTTCCCGCTTCGGGCAGGCGGCGCTCAGGCCCAACGAGCCTTTCATGAGCCCCAAGGGCGAAGTGTTCTGGACCAGACGCTACGGCGGCACGCTGTGGATCTATCCCGCCTGGCCGCTGGATCTTTCGGCGCAGCGCCGCGAGATGCAGGACGCGGGCTACAGCTTCTTTGCCCGCATGGAGGAGACGCCGCCGCAGGGCCTGCCGGAGCTTCGGCGCGAGGGCCTCTTCAACTGGAACGGCGCCCTCCTGTGACGGAAGCTACGCTCCCGCACTACCCGCGCGGGCTCGTGCAGCCGCAGGGCGCCTACCGCTTCGGGCTGGAGGCCTTGCTGCTCGCGGCCTTTGCCGCGTGGGTCCTGCGCGAACGGCGGAGCGCGAAGCGGGAATGCGCCGTGGCCGAGCTCGGCTCCGGCTGCGGCGCGGCCCTGCTGGGCGTGGCCCTGCGCGCTCCGACGGCGGAGTGCCTGGGGCTTGAGCGCGAGCCCGCACTTGTGGCGGCGGCGCGGGCCAATGCCGAGGCGCTGGGCCTTTCCGGGCGCGTCCGCTTTATTGATGCGGATGTGGCGGCGCCGCTCCCACAGGAGGCAGCCCGGCAGGACATGGTGCTCGCCAATCCGCCCTGGGGCCTTGAGGGCAGCGGGCGCCCTTCGCCCTCGGGCATGCGGGAGCAGGCTTTGCGGGCCGAAACTACGCCTGGGGGCGACGCCTTCCCGATTTTTTGCGCCGCGGCCGCCCGCCTCTTGCGGCACAAGGGCGCCTTTTGCTGCATCGTGCCGGCATCCGCGCTCACGCGCATCTGCTCCGCCCTTGAGGGCGCGGGGCTCGGGCTGCGCCGCGTATTGCCGCTTCGGCCGCATAGCGGGGACGCGGCCACCCGGCTCCTGCTGCTGGCGCAAAAAGGGGCCACGGCCGAGCCCGTCCTGTGTTCGCCGCTCACGCTCCACGGCCGGGGCGCCACTTCCGGCCCCTCGTGGACGCGCGCGGCGCTCAGCTTCTGCCCCTGGCTCGCACAGGAGTCTTCCGCTTCCGGCAGCACTCCCCACGGAGACGCCTCATGAGCTTCGTCGCCGACCTGCATATCCACTCCCGCTTTTCCCGCGCCACCAGCACGGCGCTCACCGTGCCGCATCTCGCGGCCTGGGCGGCCTGCAAGGGCATCGACGTGCTCGGCACGGGCGACTTCACCCATCCCCAGTGGCGCGCCGAGCTGCGCGAACAGCTCGTGCTCGATGAAGAAAGCGGCCTCTACCGCCTCAAGGGCGAGCCCGAGGCGCTGGAGGCCCTGGGAGGCGCCGGGCTCGCACACCCCACGGCCACAGACCACAAGGGCGGCCCGCGCTTCTGCCTCCAGGCCGAGATCAGCTCCATCTACAAGCGCGGCGGAAAGGTGCGCAAGGTGCACAACCTCGTCTTCGTGCCCACGCTGGAAGATGCCGACCGCCTCTCGGAACGGCTCGCCCTCATCGGCAATCTCCATTCGGACGGGCGCCCCATCCTCGGCCTCGACTCGCGCGACCTGCTCGAGATCCTGCTGGAATGCGTGCCCGGCGGCGTGCTCATCCCGGCCCATGTTTGGACGCCGTGGTTCGCCATCTTCGGCTCCAAGTCCGGCTTTGACCGCCCCGAGGACTGCTTCGGCGACCTCACGGAGCACATTTTCGCGCTGGAGACCGGTCTCTCGTCCGACCCGGCCATGAACCGCCTCTTGAGCCAGCTTGACGGCTACGCGCTCATTTCCAATTCCGACGCCCATTCCGGCGCCAATCTCGGCCGCGAGGCCAATCTCTTCGCGGGGCGCCCCTCCTATGCGGGCATGTTCGCCGCGCTTCGGGCCACGGCGCGGCGCGAGCCGCAGGACGGGCTCGACTGCCGCTTCCTCGGGACTATGGAATTCTACCCCGAGGAGGGCAAGTACCACCTCGACGGCCACCGGGCCTGCGGCGTGGTGCTCGAGCCCGCCGAGGCCCGGGAACTCGGCGACATCTGCCCGGTCTGCGGGCGCCCGCTGACCATCGGCGTGCTCCACCGCGTGCTGGAGCTTGCCGACCGAGAGACGCCGCCGGCCCTCGCGCGCGAGCCCGAGGTGCTGCCGCTGGTGCCGCTCGCCGAAGTGATCGGCGAGATCCTTGGCGTGGGCGGGGCCTCGCGCAAGGTGCGCGAGCGCTATGGCCGGGCCCTCACCGAACTCGGCCCCGAGCTCGACATCCTCTGCCGCCTGCCCGAGACGGAAGTGCGCGCCTGGTGGGAGCCTCTGGGCGAGGCCGTGGCCCGCATGCGCGCGGGCGAGGTGATCCGCGAGGCGGGCTTCGACGGCCAGTACGGCACGGTGCGCCTGTTCCGGCCAGGGGAATTGGACACCACGGGGAGCGGCCGCGGGCGGCGGCGCCTCCCCGGGCTCGAGGCGCCCAAGTCGGCAGAAGCCCCAAAGCCGGCCCCCAAGACGGACGCTGCGCCCCTTGCGCGGACGCGCGAAAAGAAAACGGCGCCGGCTGGCATCAGCTATTCCCCGGAGCAACTGGCCGCGCTCAGCGCGGGGACAGATGCCGGGGACCAAGTCCCGGTCTTCGTGGCGGCGGGGCCGGGCGCCGGCAAGACGCGCATCCTCGTGGGCCGGGTCGAACGGCTGCTCGAGGGCGGCACGCCCCCGGGGGAGATTTTGGCGCTCACCTTCACGCGCCGGGCTGCCGGCGAGATGCGCGAACGCCTCGCAGCGGGACAGACGCCCGGCGGCCGCCTCCCGGCATGTGACACCCTCCACGGCCTCGCCTGGCGGCTCATGCGGGAAGCCGCCGGGGAAGCGCAGGCAGCGCTGCCCGTGCTCCTCGGCGAGGACGCGGCCCTGCGCGTCTTTATCGCGGCCAATGCCGGGCTCACACGGGCGCGGGCGCGCGACCTGTGGGACGCGCTGGCCCTCGCGCGGGAGCGCGACGAAAAGCCAACGGGCGAACTGGCCGAAGTCGCGGCCCGCTACGCGGCCCGCAAGAAGGCGCAGGGCCTCTTCGATTACGGCGACCTCATCGATTGGCTGCGCGGGCACGGCCCGGCCCTGCGCGGCCGCTGGAAGCACATCCTCGTGGACGAGGCGCAGGATCTTTCCCTGGTGCAGCTCGCCGCGGTGCGCGGCCTGCTGCCCGAGGACGGGCGCGGCTTTTTCGGCATCGGCGACCCTGACCAGGCCATCTACGGCTTCCGCGGCGCCGCTGGCCAGAGCGCGGAGAGCCTGCGTGGCTTCTGGCCAGGGTTGCGCGTGCTCAGGCTGGGGCAGAGTTATCGCGCGAGCCAGAAGGTGCTCGACACGGCCCGCGCCCTGCTGGTGGACAAGGGCCGCTGCGGGCCGCTCACCGCCGCCCGGCCGCTCGGGGCGGAGCTTAGGCTCTTCGCCGCGCCGGATGCCCGCGCCGAGGCCCGCTGGGTGGCGCAACGTGCCCGGGCGCTCATCGGCGCCACGTCGCACAGCCTGCTCGACGCCGCCACGGCCGCGCCCGGCGGGTTCGACGGCAGTCTCGCCCCGGGCGACATCGCCGTGCTCGTGCGCCTCAAGGCGCAGATCCCGCCGCTTCAAGCCGCCCTGGAGGCCGCGGGCGTGCCCTGCGCGGCGCCGGCCGCCGAAGAATTCTGGCGCGACGAGCTTTGCGGCCGCTTTCTTGCCGCAGCCGAAGAGCGCTGGCGGGAAGCCCGCGAACAAGGCACCGCGCGCGCGCCCCCGCTCGCGCGCCGCCCGACCCGGAGCTCGTCTTTACCGTTGCGCGCGCCCAGGTGCCCCCGCACATCCCGCTTGAGGTCGGCACCCCGCTCCAGCTCTCCAACGAGCAGGGGCAGATGGACGTGACCATCACCGAGGTGGGGCCGGACGAGATCACCCTTGACGCCAATCACCCGCTGGCCGGTAAGGAGCTCACCTTCGAGATCGAGATCCTCGACAAGAAATAGGTATAGACTCAGAAAGCTAAGTTATTCATCGCCGTTAATATTCCTTAAATCCGTCTGGAGCGAAGCGGAAG
>CAMWVJ010000143.1 GCA_947177645.1 uncultured Desulfovibrio sp. | reverse complement strand
GAAAGTGACCCCCTGGGGCATGTATGCCGGCATCGGCCCCAACACGTTCCGCAAGTCCGCCAAGGTTGAGGAAGTCATCGACGGCAACACGGTCACGAGCTACACGAACAACTGGTCCGGCAACATGTCCAACCTGGGCGCCGGCCGCAACTTCGTCAACTCCGGTCTCTTCCCGGTGGGCGGCATGCGCCATCGCGACTTCAGCAACGCCAATGGCGCCCGCAACCTGAGCGCCTACGCGAATGCCTGGTGGGGCGGCATCTCCAGCGAGATCACCATCTGGGATCCCTTCCGCCTGGCCTTTGACTTCGAGTACGGCTCCGTCACCTGGGAAGACGACGGCCGCCTGAACCGCCAGGGCTGGTTCGCCACCCTGCTCGCCGAGTACAAGCTCGACTGGGCCACCCCCGGCCTCTACGGCTGGTATGCCTCCGGTGACGACAGCAACCCGGCCAACGGCTCCGAGCGCCTGCCCACCCTGGACGGCAACAACACCAACAAGTACTCCAACTTCGCGTTCGACGGCGATCCCTACATCGCCCGCGACGCCGTGGTCGGCCACAGCATGGCCGGCACCTGGGGCATCGGCGGCCGCTTGAAGGACATGAGCTTCCTCGAAGACCTGAAGCACACCTTCCGCGTCAACTTCATCGGCGGCACCAACAGCACCACCATGGCCAAGAAGCTGTCCCTGGCCGACTACTGGGCCAACTCCGGCCTGATGGGCATGGACGCCCTGTACCTGACCACCGGCGACAGCGCGCTGGAAATCGGCCTGTCCAACTACTACAAGATGTACGACAACTTCACGATCTCTCTTGAAGCCGACTACATCGCCCTCTGGCTCGACACCAGCACGTCCGCGTGGGGCGCCCGCCACAAGGAAGGCAAGTCCATCCCGCAGACCAAGGACGCCTGGAACATCAACGCCAGCTTCGTGTATTCCTTCTAGGCCCAAAGCCTGAAAGAATCCGCAACGCATCCGAAAGGGGAGCCGCAAGGCTCCCCTTTTTGCATGAAGAAAACCTCCCGCTGCCGGGAGGTTTTCTTCATGCAAAAAGGCCCCGGTTGCCCGGGGCCTTTTTGAGGTTTGTATTCAGCCGGGAGGTGTTATTTCCCGCCGGGAACAAATTTATAGACAGCGAATATGGCAATGCCCAGACCGATAATGTAGAGCCAAACGCTTGTCATGACCTGTCGCCTTTCGATTTAAGCGCCGCAACCACCGCCCCCAGAATGGCGACAAGGGTGCAGCCGGCGTGTGCGCTCTGGAGCAGGGAAAACTGACCGCGGCACTTCCGCCCCCCTAAAGAGTGGCGGCCCGGTTCAGTCCGTACCGCCCCACTGCGCGTGGCCAAGGTCCTCCAGCACCACGGTGGGCTGGCGTTCCTCCCGGGCCAGGTCCTCGCGCGTGGCCTCGCCGCTGAGCACGAGGGCGAAGTCGATGCCCGCGTTTTCGGCGAGCTTCTTGTCCGTGGAGAGGCGGTCGCCCACCATGATCATGTCTTTTTTGGCATAGCGCGCGAGCAGCGGCGCCAGCACGGCCGGGTCGGGCTTGCCGAAGATGTGCTGCGGGCGGCGCCCGGTGGCCGTGGCGTAAAGCTCGATCATGCTCCCCACATCGGGCAGCGGCCCCTCGGGCGAGGGGCAGACGAGGTCGGGGTGCGTCGCGAGGAACAGCACTTCCGGCTTTTGCAGCAAAAGCGCCGAGCGCGCGAGTTTTTCGTAGGTGAGTTCGGTGTCGTAGGCCAGGATGACGGCCTCTGCGCCCTCCTCGCCCAGGGTGAGCTCGGGCATCCGGCCGAGCAAATCCCGCTGAAAGTCCCGGTTGCCCACCGCATAGGCGCGGCTGATCCCGTTTTTCCGCAAAAAGTCCACCAGCGGCGTCACCGGCGAGAGCAAAAGTTCGAGCCGCGCCGGGATGCCCATGCCGTTGAGCTTGTCCACATAGGTCTGCGGCGACTTGGAGGTATTGTTGCTCAAAAAATAAAAGTCGAGGTCGTCCCAGTGGCGGCGGATGAAGTCCACAGCGCCGGGGATGGGGATATGCCCGAGGTAGACGGTGCCGTCCATGTCCAGCACCACGCAGCGCTTGCGCGACCAGTCGATCATGCCTTGCCCTCCAGCACGCGCAGCTCCACCGAGAGGCGCCCGTCATTGGAGCGCAGCACGAGGTAGCCCCCCTGCGCCAGCGCCCCGGGATTGGCGATGATGGTGCGCCCGATGCGGTCCACGGCGCGGGCCTCGTGGATATGCCCGCAGAGGCACATGTCCGGCTGTGCCTCCTCCACGAATTCGCGCACCGCGGTGGAACCCACATGCACGTCGCCGGGGATGACATCACAGGCCGTGTCCTTGGGCGGATTGTGCGAGATGAGCACGGTGTGCGGGAAGGTGCGGGCCGTGCGCCATGCGGCCTCGAGCCACGCGGCGAAGGCCGACTCGGGAAATTCGCTGGGCGTGCCGAAGGGCGTGAAGGTGGAGGCCCCCACCCCGAAGGCGGCGATGCCCGGCGCGAGCTCGCGCACGCGCGTGTGCAGGTTGCAGCCCTGTTCGCTCAGCCACACGTCCACCTCGGGCCGGTCCATGTTGCCGATCTGCGCGAGGACGGGCAGCCCGGGCGCGGCAAGGGCCTTCATGACGGCCTCGGCCTGGCGCACGCCGCCGGTGACGGTGAGGTCGCCGGTGACGATGACGCCATCGGCCTGCGCGAGTTCCGGGATCTCGGCGAAATTCTCCGGCGCGTCATGGATGTCGCCCACCACGACCCAGAGATAGTCCTTGCGCCCTTCCTCCCCGGCAGGGGCGGCGCCCTGCGCCTGCGGACTGTTGGAGCCTTCCGTGCTTGGCATGGATGCTGTCCTTTGCTATGCTGATAAGGATGGAGCGGCGCCGGCGCATCACTGGCTCCCGGGCTTTTGCCGCTCTTGTTCCACTGTGCCACAACTCCTGACGGAAGGAAAGGCCATGCCCGCGGCCACCTCTCGCCACGCCGGCTGCACCCCGAACCGGGAGGAAATGCGCCGCAGCCTGCTCGAACGCCGGCGCGCCCAGGACCCGGAGCTCGCGGCACGCCGTTCCCACGCCGCGCAGGAGCGCCTGCTGGCCGCGCCCTGCTGGCGGGATGCCGGGTGCATCGCCCTGTACGCGGGCGTGCGCGACGAGGTGGCGACCGGCCTTTTGCTGCGCGAGGCCTGGGCCGGCGGCCGCGAGGTGTGGCTGCCGCGGGTGCTTCGGGGCAGCCGGGGCCACATGGAGTTTGTGTGTTGCCAAAGCCCGGAAGACCTTTGCCCCGGCGCCTTCGGCCTTCTGGAGCCGCGGCCGGAGCTCCCCGGCGCAGGGCCGGAAGATGCGGCCTTCCGGCCTCGTCTCATGCTCGTGCCGGGCGTGGCCTTTGACCGCCGTGGCGGCCGCATGGGCTATGGCGGCGGTTTTTATGACCGCTTTCTCGCGGCCCTCGCCCTGCGCGATGGGCAAACCTGCCCCACGCTCGGCTTCTGTTTCGGCTTTCAGGTGGTGGAGGCCCTGTCCTGCGCTGCGTGGGACAGGCCGGTGGACGGCATCTGTACGGAAGGAGAACTCTTCTGGATATTTCGCTGAGCTGGTTCCGCTTTCCCGGGGTGCCCCGGGTATGGTGCGCCTTTCAGGGGCGCGCGGCCGCCGTTGCGCCTGTGCCGTGGGCCGGGGGCAATATCTCCTTCAATGCCGGCGACGACCCCGCTGCCACAGTGGCGGCCCGCGCGAGCCTGCTCGACGCGCTCAGGCCCCGGGGCCTTTCCACGTGGGCCGAAGTGCGCCAGGTGCATGGCGACGCCCTTGTGGAAGAGCCCTTCGCGCCCGAGGCATCCGCCCTTGCCGACTACCGCATGCAGGATTCGCCTGACGCCGACGGCATGCTCAGCTCCGCACCGGGCAAGGGCCTGCTCATCAAGACCGCCGATTGCCAGCCCCTGCTGCTCGCGCACCGCAGCGGACGCCACATCGCTGCCCTGCATGTGGGCTGGCGCGGCAACCGCTGCGACTTCCCGTGGAGCGGCGTCACCCGTTTCTGCGCCGCCTATGGCCTTGACCCGGCGGACATCTTTGCCGTGCGCGGCCCGAGCCTCGGCCCCTCGCGCGCGGAATTCGTCAATTTCGACAGGGAATGGGGACACGCCTTCCGCCCGTGGTTTGACCCGCACAGCCGCTGCATGGACCTCTGGAATCTCACGGCAAGCCAGCTTGAGAGCGCCGGCGTGCCGCGGCGGCAGATCTTCGGGCTGGACATCTGCACGAGCCTCAATGCGGAGCACTATTTTTCGCACCGGCATGATCCGGGGAGCGGCCGCCAGGCGAGCCTCATCTGGATCGAGGCCTGAAGCGCAGGGCATGGACAAAGCGCCGCCCGGCGCGCTAAAGATACCGAAAACCGTCCCGCACGGGACGCAGGCAGGAGGTTTGCCATGAACGATATGCCTGTTTCCAGACGCAAAATGCTTCAGGGCTCGGCCCTGCTCGC
>CAMWVJ010000142.1 GCA_947177645.1 uncultured Desulfovibrio sp. | reverse complement strand
CGCTGGGGGCCATGTCCGTCTGCGACCCGGTGACGGGCATGCACAGCCTCTTTGCCGGGCTGGTACCGCAGCAGATCTTCATGGAGCGCCCGGCCTGCCGCTTTGACGCGCCCTTTGCGGATGCCGCGCTCAACGAGGCACGCCGCGTTTTTGCGGAGCACGGCAACGAGATAGCGGCCGTCATCCTCGAGCCCGTGGTGCAGGGCGCCGGCGGCATGTGGTTCTACCATCCTGGCTATCTGCGCGGCCTTGCGGACCTGTGCCACAAGGCAGGGGCGCTGCTCATTTTCGACGAGATCGCCACAGGCTTTGGTCGCACGGGCCGCTTCTTCGCCGCGGAGTGGGCCGGCGTCACGCCGGACATCCTCTGTTGCGGCAAGGCACTCACGGGCGGCGTGCTGACCCTGGCGGCCACCGCCTGCACTGCCGCCGTGGCCGAAGACATCTGCCGGGAGGGCCGCGTCTTCATGCACGGTCCCACCTTCATGGGCAATCCGCTGGCCTGCGCCGTGGCGGGCGCCTCGCTGGACATTTTGGAGGAAGGGCACTGGCAGGAACAGGTGGCGACACTTGAACGGCAACTCGCCCAAGGGTTCGCGCCCTGCCGTGCCCTTGAGGGTGTGGCCGACGTGCGCGTGCTCGGCGCCATCGGCGTGGTGGAAATGGAGGCCCCGGTCAACGGGCCGGCCCTGCAGCGCTTTTTTGTGGAGCGCGGCGTCTGGATACGGCCGTTCGGCCGGCTCATCTACCTCATGCCCCCCTACATCACGCCGGCTGAAGACGTGGCTCAGCTCTGCGGCGCCGTGGCCGAGGCGGTGGCGGCCGGCGTCTGGCGCAGCGGCGACGCTCAGGGGTCGGCCTAAGCGTCGCCGCCCTTTTCCGGCATGAGGGCCGGGTTGAGCCCGCGATAAATGAGCCTGGTGGCCGCCTCATCGGCGAGCTCGCCTATGTCCATGAGCTTTTCCAGCAATTCCAGCAAATAGTGGCGGTCGTTCTCGCAGCCGTCGTGAAAGTCTTTTTCCAGCTCGCCCGAGCGGATGTAGTTTTCCAGCTCCTGCAAGTCTTCCATTTTCAGCATGGGTTTTCACTCCTTGTATGCCGGGAGAAGAGGCATTCCTCCACCAGACGGGCGGCCAGTTTTTCCACCGCGGCAATCTCCTGCCGGGTGATGGCCTCGAAGTGGATGCCGCAGCTCACGCTCACCGCGCAGCCGAGCCCCGCGGAGAGCCGCCCGGCCACGAGGCCGGCGAGCGCCCCTTCGCGGTGCCCCGCCCGTTCGCTGACCAGTGTCGCCTCGCCGGGCGCGGCCAGGGCCGTGGCCCCCGCATGGCCGTCGCCCCCGGTCAGCATGGCGTGCAGGTCGCGCCCCTGCGGGCAGAGCCGGAGGGTGAGGTCGAGCCGACCTTCCTGCACGCGAAATTCCTGCGGGAGACGCTGGCACGGTGCTGTCCTTTCATCCATGCCCAAAGTGTAGCGAAATAGCCGCCCCGCGCAAAGGGCCGGGCGCTCCTCTGACTCAGCCCCGGGGGCGCCTTCGCGCCACCATGAGCCACGCGGCGAGGCACAGGCCGGAAACGACGGTGGAAATGCAGCCCACGGCCAGTATGGCGCCGGGCCATACCGAAAGGCTCGCCAGCAGCATGGAGAGCGCGCCGAAGAGCAGCCCCATGCAGTTGATGAGGGAGGAGACGATGCCGTTGTCGCCCTCGATGCTCTCCATCATCAGCACGGTCGAGGGCGCGCGCAGGGCGCTGCCGAACAGGGTGAGGAGCGCGAACAGCAGGGCGAAGGTCCACGGGCCGCGTGCGCCCCAGAAAATGACGCTGATGCCCGCAAGGCACATGGCAGAGAGGTGCCCGGCAAGCACACGGTTCCTGTTCCAGTGGCGGAAAATACCCATGTGCAGGAAAGGCCCCAGCAGGGAGGCACCGGCGTTGAGCGCGAAAAACAGGCTGTATTCCTGGGCCGAGACGTGAAAGGTCTCCTGAAAGATAAAGGCCGACACGGCGAGGTAGGACATGAAAGGCATGGACATGGCCGAAAAGATGAGCAGCGGGTAAAGAAAGTTCCTGTTGCCGAGCGCCACGCCCATGCGTTTGAAGGTCGCCCCGAGGGTGAGGCCGCCGCGGCGGGGATTGGTCTCCCTGAGCCAGAGGGTGCCGATCAGCGCCGCCACGCCGCACAGGGCGAGACAGAGGAAGATGCCCCGCCAGTCCACCATGAGCAAAAGCCAGCCCCCGAGCACCGGGGCGGTGAGCGGCGCGATGATGACCGTTGCCTGCATGATGGTCACCACCTTTTCCATGGAGCCGCCGCGCAGCACATCCTTGACGATGGCGAGCGACATGGCGCTGGCCGCGCCGCTGCCCACGGCCTGCACGCCGCGCCAGGCGAGAAAGGCCCCGATGGAGCCCGTGAGGCAGATGGCGACGCTGGAGACGATGTAGAGCAGGCAACCGGCAAGGAGCACGGGCTTGCGGCCGTATCTGTCGCTCACCGGCCCCCAGAAGAGCATGGAGACGGCAAAGACCAGCATGAAGGTGCTGATGGTGGCGCTCGCGAGCTCGTTGGTGGTGGCGAAGGCGCGCGCGATGGAGGGGAGCGCCGGCAGGTACATGTCCGTTGAGATGGGGGCAAAGGCGCTCAAAAAGGACAGGTAGAGGATGAGGAAACGGTTGCCCGGATAAAAGAGGCGGCGGTTTTTCATGGCGCGAGCTTATGCCCCAAGCGCCGGGGTGGCAATGGCGGGGGCGCTTGGGCGCTGTTCAGCGCTCTGCATATTTACCCCTGCGGGGCAGGCTGAAGCGGCGCATGTCCACGCCTTCCAATTCCAGAAGGCGTATCTTCCGCTCGATGCCCCCGCCATAGCCGGTGAGGTCGCCCCCCGCGCCCACGACCCGGTGACAGGGGATGATGATGGAGAGGGGATTGCGCCCCACGGCGCCGCCCACGGCCCGGCTGGACATGCGCTCCTTGTGGAGTGCCAGCGCGGCCTCTCTGGCGATGGCGCCATAGGTTACGCATTCGCCGTAGGGGATGGCGCGAAGGAGGCTCCAGATGAGCCGCTGGAAGGGCGTGCCCGCGGGCGCCAGCGGGAGGGCGCCGATGCCGGGCCTTTTGCCCGCGAAATAGGCGTCGAGCCACTGGCGCCCCAGCTTCAGGAGGGGGGCGTCCGGCCTTTCCTCCACAGTGGCGCCCCCCATGGCCTCAAGCGCGGTCCCGCGCTCGAGCCACAAGCCCACCAGGGCTTCATCATCGCAGGCGAGGGTCAGTTCTCCGAGTGGGGATAAACAGGTGCCCGTGTACAACATATCGCCTCCTTGCGCGCCGGGGCTGGCTCGCCTGCCCCGCGGTCGCTCCGCCGAGCATACAGGTTTTTTGCCGGCCCGTCCTCCTGCCTGGAGGGGCCGGGACCGCGCCCCGGTCCCGCGGCGCCTCCTCCTTCCATTGTCTTTCGGCGTGAGGTGCGGTAGCATCAGCGCCTTCATTCTCCACTGCGAGTTCAAGGAGCATACCATATGACCACAGAGGAACAGCGCAACAGCCCCGCGCCCGAAGACGGCGGCGAAGATTTTGCCGCCCTGCTGGCCGCGCATGACGAGGCCTCGTCCGGCCAGGTGCAGCCCGGCCAGAAGGTGAAGGGCACCATCATCGCCGTGACGGGCGAGAATGTTTTTGTCGATGTGGGCCTCAAGGAAGACGGCATCATGGATCGCAAGGATCTGCTGGATGCCGACGGCAAGGAGATCGCGGGCCCCGGCGAGACCGTGGAGGCCTGGGTGGTGGCCGCGAGCCCGCAGGGCATCGTGCTGTCGCGCTCCATGAGCGGCAGCGGCGTCGCCGCGCTGGAAGAGGCCCGGGACGCCGGCGTGCCCGTGGAAGGGCGCGTCACCGGCACCTGCAAGGGCGGCTATCTTGTGGAGGTGCTGGGCAAGTCGGCCTTCTGCCCGGGCAGCCAGATGGACGCCGCGGCCTCGGACGGCGAAGGCCCGGTGGGCCGCACCCTTCAGTTCCTCGTGACGCGCGTGGAAAATCGCGGCCGCAATATCGTGGTCTCCAGGCGCGCATTGCTTGACCGGGAGCGGCGCGAGAGCCTGGAAAAGCTCCTCGAGACGCTGAAGCCCGGCGACATGGTGGAGGGCCGCGTCACGAGGCTCGCGCCCTTCGGCGCCTTTGTGGAGCTGGCCCCGGCCGTGGAAGGCATGATCCACCTTTCGGAGCTCGCGTGGTCGCGCGTGGCAAGCGCCGATGAGGCCGTCTCCGTGGGCGACCCGGTGCGCGTCAAGGTGCTCGGCATCACCACCAATGAAAAACGCCAGACGCGCATCTCGCTCTCGCGCAAGCAGGCCGAGGGCGACCCCTGGCAGGATGTGCCGTCGCGGCTCGCCGCGGGCAGCATCGTGCAGGGCAAGGTGCGCCGGCTCGCGCCCGTCGGCGCCTGCGTGGCGGTGGTGCCGGGCGTGGAAGGCCGCATCCAGATTTCGGAAATGTCCTGGGCTAAGCGGCG
>CAMWVJ010000141.1 GCA_947177645.1 uncultured Desulfovibrio sp. | reverse complement strand
CCTCCAGGCTGTGGACACCTTCGGCGAGGATTACTTCCTCCTCGGGCCCCAGCTCCAGCACAACGCGGGCTTTGAGGAAACGGACGAGCACATCTGGGATTCCATCCGCCCGGCGCTCGCGGCGCGCAACCTCAAGTGCAGCCTCGGCCGCTGGAACATCCCCGGCCGGCCCAAGGCCATCCTCGTCAATTTTGACCAGCGCTACGGCAGCAACCAGCTGCTCTTCGACCTGTGGAAGAATTTTGGCGTGGATTCCCTCTCCGGCGGCTGGGACTATGTGGAGCCCGTCATGTTCGCCACGGCCTGCGGCGAGGTCATCGCGGCCATCCACGAATGCCTCGTGGCGCCCACCAAGGGCCGCTCCGTGGCGCTCTTCCATGAATGGATGTGCGGCGCGGGCCTTCTGAGCCTCAAGCGCAACGCGCCGGCCATCGGCACGGTGTTCACCACCCACGCCACCATGCTCGGCCGCGCGCTCGCGGGCACCGGGCGCGACATCTACTCCAACCTGCGCAGCATCAACCCCGCGCAGGAGGCCGCGGCCCAGAACATCACGGCCAAGTGGTCCATGGAGAGCGCGTCCGCGCGCGAGGCCGACGCCTTCACCACGGTGAGCCCCATCACCGGCGAGGAATCCACGGTCTTCCTCGGCCGCTCGCCCGATGTCATCACCGTGAACGGCCTCGACATGCGCGTCATCCCGGACTTCACGAAAGACCGCAAGGTGCCGGCCGCGCACCGCGCCAAGGTGATGGAAGCGGCCAACCGCTTCCTGCGCACCGAGCTTGCCCCGAACACGCGCATCTTCGCCATTTCCGGGCGCTACGAGATGCACAACAAGGGCATCGACATCTTCCTCGACGCGCTGGCCCGCGCGGACAAGAACCTGCGCGGCACGGACGCCTCCATCCTGGCGCTCTGCCTCGTCATGGGCGGGCACACGGGCGTCAACCTGGCCGCGGTCTCCGGCGACCCCAACGCCACGGACAACGGGCTGCCCTTCATCTGCACGCACCACGCCTGGAACGCCCCGCAGGACCCCATCATCAACGCCTGCCGGCGCCTCGGCCTCAACAACCAGCCGGACAGCCACGTCAAGGTCATCTTCGTGCCGGCCATGCTGGACGGGCACGACGGCTTCCTCAACATGCAGTATGAGGATGTCATCTCGGCCTGCGACATGGGCTTCTTCCCCTCCTGGTACGAGCCTTGGGGCTACACCCCGCAGGAATGCGCGGCCTGGGCCGTGCCCACCCTCACCACCGACCTTTCCGGCTTCGGCATGTGGGCGCGCAACGCCCAGAAGGGCAACGACGAAAAGAGCGGCGTGGCCGTCATGCCGAGGCGCGGCATGAACTTCGACCAGAGCGCGGAAATGCTGCACACCTATGTGCTCAAGGCCGCCACCATGGCCCCGGACACCCTCGCCGAGCTGCGCAAGAGCGCGCGTGACGTGGCCGAGCTCACCTCCTGGAGCCACTTCTTCGCCAATTATCTCGAGGCCTTCCGCATCGCGCTCGAGAAATCCACGGCCCGCACCGAGCAGGAGAGCGAGGCCCGCGAGGGCATGAACCGCGTGCTTCAGGCTTCCTCCTCGGTGACGCCCTTCCTTAGGCCCATCCTCGCCGTGGCCGAGCTGCCGCCGCAGCTTGCGCGGCTGCGCGAGCTCTCCAACAATCTCTGGTGGTGCTGGCACGACAAGGCACGGGCGCTCTTCATGAGCCTGAACCCGCAGATGTGGGACAAGTGCCACAATCCCATTCAGGTGCTGGGCCAGGCGGACAACGAGCGCCTTGAGAGCCTGCTCGCCAATGAGGAATACATGCGCCTCTACACCGAGGTCATGGCCGAGTTCGACGCCTACATGGCGGAGCCTCTGCGTGACCTCGACGAGCATGTCAACGTCAAGCACCCGGTGGCCTACTTCTCCACCGAGTACGGCATCACCGAGTCCGTGCCCATCTATTCGGGCGGCCTCGGCGTGCTCTCCGGCGACCACCTGAAGAGCGCCTCGGACATGGCCGTGCCGCTCTTCGGCATCGGCCTGCTCTACAAAAACGGCTACTTCAAGCAGGAGATCGACGAGAACGGGCGGCAGGTGGCGGTCTATCCGCTCAACAACTTCTCGCAGCTGCCCGTAAGCATGGTGACGGACGCCAACAACGCGCCGCTCTATGTGCAGCTGGAGCTGCCCGGCCGCATCCTCTACGCGCGCATCTGGCAGATGAAGGTCGGCCGCGTCACCCTCTACCTGATGGATACGGACACCACCCGCAACAGCGAGGAGGACCGCAAGATCACCGACCGCCTCTATGAGGCCAACCGCGAGATCCGCCTCTTGCAGGAAATGCTCCTCGGCATGGGCGGCATCCGCCTCATCCGCACCCTTGGGCTGGAGCCGCATGTCTACCACATGAACGAGGGGCATTCCGCCTTCCTCGTCATCGAGCGCCTGCTCGAATGCATGGGCCAGGGCATGAGCTACGACGTGGCCACGGTGCGCGTGCGCTCCAACACGGTGTTTACCACGCACACGCCTGTCCCGGCGGGCAACGAGGCCTTCTCCATCGACCTCATGAGCCGCTATTTCACCCACTTCGCCAGCAAGCTCGGCCTTGACTGGGGCCAGTTCGTCCAGCTCGGCCAGATCGAGGGCGGGAATGCCCACAACTTCGAGATGACGGTGCTCGCGCTGCGCTTCTCCTCCTGGGCCAACGGCGTGAGCCGCCTGCACGGCGAGGTCTCCAGGCACATGTGGAACAAGCTCTGGAAGAGCCTGCCGCTCGCCGAAACGCCCATCACCTATGTCACCAACGGCATCCACACGCCCTCCTATGTGGGCACGCAGATGCACGAACTGCTGAACCAGTACCTCGGGCAGGGCTGGCTCCAGGCCGAGCCGGACGACCCGGTGTGGGCCAAGGTGGACGCTATCCCGGACGACACCTACTGGGCCGCGCGCATGACCCAGAAGGAAGAACTGCTCGACGCCCTGCGCGCCGCCATCCCCGGCTACGCACAGAAGTACCGCTTAAACCGCGCCGAGCGCGCCCTCATGGAGAGCGCCCTCAAGCCGGGGACGCTCCTCATCGGCTTCGCGCGGCGTTTCGCGCCCTACAAGCGCGCCACCCTGCTCTTTGCCGACCCGGACCGCCTCGCCCGGATCATCAACGATCCCGAGCGCCCGGTGGCCTTCGTGTTCGCCGGCAAGTCGCACCCGGCGGACGAGGCGGGCATCAATATCCTTCAGGAAGTCATCAGGATGAGCCGGGACGAGCGCTTCCTCGGCAAGATCTTCTTCATGGAGGATTACAGCCTCGCGGTCTCCCGCCTGCTCTCGCAGGGCTGCGACGTGTGGCTCAACACGCCGCGCCGCCCGCATGAGGCCTCGGGCACGAGCGGCATGAAGCTGCCGGTCAACGGCGGCATCAACCTGAGCATCTCCGACGGCTGGTGGTGCGAGGGCTACAACCGCGAGAACGGCTGGACCATTGGGCCCGTGGTCACGCTGGAACTGCCCACCGACGACCAGAACGACTACTCCGACGCCGAGGCCCTGTACACCCTGCTCGAGCACCATGTGCTGCCGCTCTACCATGACTACAACAACCAGGGGCTCCCGGGCCGGTGGATCACCATGTCCAAGCGCTCGCTCAAGAGCCTCACGGCCATGTACAGCAGCAACCGCATGGTCCGCGACTATGTGCACGAGGCCTACTGCCCGGCTGCGGCGCGCCGCGACGAACTCGCGCAGGACAACTGGGAGCTTTGCCGCGAAGTGGCCGAGTGGAAGAAGGACCTGCCCGTGCGCTTCGGCACCGTGAAGATGGAAGAGATCATCCTGAGCGGCGCGGACGGCAACACCATGCTCTGCGGCGAGCCGGTCAACGTGCGCCTGCGCCTCAACCCGGGCGAGATGAAGCCCGAGGAGATCCTGGCGCAGCTCGTCATCGGCCGCACCTTCGCCAACGGCAACTTCCGCGACCGGCCGGACGTGCTCCGGCTGGAGCCGCGGATGAACGGCAACGGCATCACCTATTCGGCCACCTATATCCCGCGTCGCAACGGCGCCTACCGCTACGGCATCAGGATCATGCCCGTGCACAAGGGCCTGTCGTCGCCGCTCGAGACCGGGCTCGTGCTCTGGGGCTAGCGGCGGGACGCCCATCCGCTGAATGACGCAACGCCCCTTCTCCCGCCTCGCGGGGGAAGGGGCGTTTTTTTGCAGGCAAAAAAATCCCCGCCAGGCGGGGATCGGGAGAAAAGCCGGGTTTGACCAAGGTTTTGTTATACTGGGGAGTTGACGAATCTTCCTTAGATCCGTCTGGAGCGCAGCGGAAGACGGGTGCTAGTGCCGGAAGAATCCTAAAAAATAAGATTTTTCGGCGCGGGCGCGCTAGCCGTTGGCGAGCTTGCGAGCCTTACGGATAGCGACAGCGATGGCGTTGACTGGCTAACGCGGTAACTAATTGCTGTCTCCATCCGTAGCTTCCTTCGTCGCAACGGCTGGAGCAA
>CAMWVJ010000140.1 GCA_947177645.1 uncultured Desulfovibrio sp. | reverse complement strand
TGGTCTTGAGGGCGGCGTCGTTGAGCGTGGCGCCGTTCTGCGCCTCGAAGGTCAGGCCCGTGACGCCGGAAAGATTGGTGCCCCAGCTCGCGCCCATGAGGCCGATATCGAGGCTCGAGCCCTCCTGCGTGGCCTGCGCCATCTGCACGAGCAGGTCGCGCTTGGTGGCCCCGGCCTTGATCTCAAAGGTGCGGGTGGTGCCGTCCTCCATCTCCATGGTGAAGGAGATGAGGTCGTCGTCGCCGAGGCCCTCGGCGAGGCCGCCCGCGGCATTGAGCTTGACGTACTCGCCCTTGTTGTTCTTGAGCTCGCCAGAAAGCGTCACCTGGGTGGAGGCGGGCACATAGGCCTCGTCCTTGTTGGTGCGCCGGCTGATGGACTGCACGCCCGACACGGTGAGGGTGCCGTTTTCATCGACTGACGCCGTGATGACGCCCTTGCCTGCGGCGTTCTCCAGGGCCACGCACAGGTCTTCGGGCGACTTGTCGCCGCTCACGGTGACGGTCTTCTTCGTGCCGTTGGCGAGCACGAGGTCAAAGACATACTTGGTGGGCGCGGTCATGGACTGGTCAAGGTCGAGGGCCGCGTTGGTCTGCCAGGTGGAGGTGGAGCCCGAGGCGTCCATGCCCACGAGCTTGCTGTCGTGGATGATAAGGTCGTTGGCGGCGCCGGTGTCCTTGCCGGCCACCTGGAAGACATAGCCCGAACCCGTCTGGATGAGGCTCACCTTGATGCCCGGATTTTCCGAGGAATTGTTCACCATGCTGACGAAGGAATCCAGCGTGGTGTTGGGGGGCACCTTGAAGTCGTGACGCTTGCCGGCGTAGGTATAGCTGAAATACTGGTTCTCGCCGGTGGTGTTGATGATGTCCGTCTTGGACTCGAAGACATGGCCGGTATTGGCCCAGATGGCGTTGCTCGCCACCTGGTTCACCTTGACCGTGTGCTGCACGTCCTGGGCCGAGGCATTGGCCACGGCGGTCAGGATATTGTCATTGCTCGAATTGACGAGCTTGGAGACAAAGTTGTTCCTGTCGCTCAGCTGCGAGAGCATGCTGCTGGCGGCCTGGATCTGCTCGATGATCTGGGTGAAGCCGTCATAGCGCAGTTTCCAGTCGCTCTTCCAGGCTTCCAGGCGGTTCAGCTGGGTCTTTTCGATCTGCTTGAGCTGCGTCAATACCTTGTCAAAATCGGTATCGTTGCCGCCGAGACCGGAAATGGAGTTGGAACCGGAAATACTGATGCCCATGGTCGCCTCTTGCCGTGAAATATTCTGCCCTGCTCCGGGGCCGGGACACGGAAAACTTTGCTTGCCTGTTCTTGCGCCCAATGCTTTGCAAGATGTGTGCAAACATGTTCGCCGCATCCGGGTGGGGCCGGGGGGCGCGCCGCCCGCCCCGCTGCCGCGGAACAAGCACGGGCGCCGCGTTCAGAGCAATCGGCGTTTGCGAGAAAAAGTTTAGAGCCTTTCAAACATTTGCCGCCGGCGACGGAAGGCCGGCACCGGGAGTGGCCGGCGCCGCCGCGCCTCAGGCGCCCATTAAGTCCGCCCAGCGCGCCAGCAGGGCCGCAGCCGCCCTGCCCCGGTGGCTGCGGGCAGTTTTTTCCTCCCGGGTCAGCTCCGCCGCCGTGCGGCCCACGTCCGCGTCATAGAATACGGGGTCATAGCCGAAGCCGTTGCTCCCGCGCGGGCTTGCAAGGAGAGTGCCGGCCCACTCGCCGCGCACGGTGAGTTCGCGGCCGTCCGGGCGCACCGCGGCCATGGCCGTCACGAAGCGGCAGCCCCGTTCGCCCTCGGGCACATCGGCCATGGCGGCGAGCAGCTTGCGGATGTTGCGCCGGTCGCGGTTTTCGCCGGGCAGCATCGCAAGGTCGTCCGAATAACGGGCCGAATACACGCCGGGCGCGCCCCCAAGCGCCTCCACCATGAGGCCCGAATCGTCGGCGATGGCGGTGAGGCCTGTGGCCTTGGCAACGGCGCGGGCCTTGATGAGCGCGTTTTCCTCAAAGGTCGCGCCGTTTTCCTCGATCTCGCCGATCTCGGGGAAGGCGTCGAGCCCCACGAGCTCCACGCCGAAGGCCGCAAGCGGGCCGGCCAGCTCGGCGATCTTGCCGGCATTGCGCGTGGCGAGCACCACGCGCGGGCGCCCGCCCTCCGGCTCAGGTTTCGTCCCCATGTTCCTTTTCTCCTTGTTCTGCTGTTGCGCTCCTGTGCGGCCAGGTGGCCGCGAGGATGCCGCCGATGACGAGCGAGCCGCCCGCGAGCTGCGCCCCGGTCACGCGCTCGCCCAATATGAGGAAGGAGCCTATGGCCGCGAAGACCGGCAGGCTGTAATACACGATGCCGGCCTTCACCGGCCCTATCCTGTCCACGGCCAGTGTCCAGAGCCAGAACGACACGAAGGAGCAGCCCACGCCGGTATAGATGATGCTGATGATGACCGCCGGCTCAGGTTTTGGCAACGGCAAAAGGCAGGCCTCGGCCGCGGTGAAGGGCAGCGAAAACAGGAGCCCCAGGGCGAAAGTCGCCACATTGAAGCCCAGGGCCGACAGCTCCCGCGGGCGCCGGCGCATGAAGAGCGAATAGAGGCCAAAACAGAAGGCGCCGCCAAGCGCCCAGACATCGCCGACAGCGAAGGTGAGCCCGGTGAGCCTCGCAAGGTCGCCCCGGCTCACCAAAAGGCCCACCCCGCAGAGCACGAGAAGCACGCCGGCGAGGCGCCGCCCCGTGATAGGCTCGCCATAGAGCACGCGCGAAAACACGAGGATGACGATGGGCGCCGTTGGCACGAGGAGCGCCATGTTGAGGCTCGCCGTGGTCTGCCCGGCCTTGTAGATGAGCGTGTTCATGAGCGTCACGCCCAGGATCGCCATGAACGAAAGGTAGCGCCACTCCCGGCGGATGGCGGGCCAGTCCCTGCCAAGGCCCTTCCATGCGAAGGGCAGGATAACAATGAGCGCCACGAGCCAGCGCCAGAAATTGCACTGCCACGGCGGGATGAGGTGCGCCACGGCGCGCGCGGCCACGAAGTTGCCCGACCAGATGATGGTGGCGAGCAAGGCGCTGCCAAAGCCGAGAAAGCCCTGCTGCATATAACTTCCTGTTTTATCAACGCAATAATCGGCAGCTTGGCCCTCGGCTGCCTTTCTGTCAATGTTGAAACTGCCTCTTGCAAAAATTTTTCAAAGCGGCTACACCTCGGGAAAAGGCCCACGCAACCTGAACTGCCTGATCAAGGGGGGACTCATGGATGGTGCCAGGAACGGGCCGGGCAAAAAGCCTGCGTCCCATGTGTGGAGATTTTTGTTCAGCGGCCTTGTCATCGGCGTCGTGCTCTCCGCGGTGTTCGCCTGGGCGCTGAACGCAACCGACCAGCGGCAGTTCTGCGCCACCTGCCATATCATGCACGAGGCGGCGGTAACGCAGAAAATGGGCATGCACGCGAAACTTTCCTGTAACGAGTGCCACGCGCCCCATGCCCTGCTCGCCAAGATACCCTTCAAGGCCCAGGCCGGTGCGGAAGACATCATCGGCAACTTCCAGGGCAAGAGCATTCCCATCCCGGCCTCCAAAAGGCACCGCGATGTGGTCAACCAGAACTGCATCAACTGCCACGCGCCGGTCAACGCCACGGTGGCCAGCATGGCCGTCAAGCCCTATTGCACGGATTGCCACAGAAGCGTCGCGCACAGGCGTTTCACTCCCATAAGCGAAAGGACGGTGGGCTATGATTAGGAAAGGCTTTTCTCTCAGCTGCATCGCCCTTGCGGCGCTCCTCGTGTGCGGCTGCAACGATGTCAATACCGAATTGAAGGCGCCCACCTACAAGACGGGCATCAACCCGGACAACATCTCCATGGACGCCTTCAAGCAGCAGTTCCCCAACCAGTACGAAACCTACATGTGGAACAACCGTGACAAGGAGATGACGGTCTACAAAGGCTCCATCCCCTATCACAAGAACGACAACGTGGACCCGCTGCCCGTGGGCTACAAGTACGCGCAGCCCTACCTGAAGAACCTGTGGCTCGGCTACCCCTTCATGTATGAATACAACGAGACCAGGGGCCACACCCGCGCCATTGAGGATTTCGTCAACATCGACCGCATCAACCGCTATGCGGAAAAGGGCGGCCTGCCGGCGACCTGCTGGAACTGCAAGACGCCCAAGATGATGAACTGGATCAAGGAATATGGCGACGAATTCTGGGCCAAGGACGTGAACAGCTTCCGCGCGCCCGACAAGGTCAACGCGATCCAGAACTCCATCTCCTGCGCCACCTGTCATGACCCGGCCACCATGGAGCTTCGGCTCTATTCCGTGCCCCTCCAGGACTGGCTCAAGCGCTCGGGCCGCGACTGGAGCAAGATCTCGCGCAACGAAAAGCGCAGCCTCGTGTGCGCCCAGTGCCATGTGGAATACTACTTCACGGCCAAGGGCAACGGCCCCACGGCCAAGCCGGTCTTCCCGTGGGACAACGGCCTCGACCCCGAGGACATGTATCAGTATTACAA